>JBJEJM010000263.1:0-2269 GCA_051878075.1 Clostridium sp.
GCTGAAGGAAATATAGAATTAAAAAATGCAGAAGACATTGGTAATGGACTAAAGAAAGTAAATGCATCTATAAAGTTTAACAATAAAGATATTAATGTTAAAAATATTACATTAAGCATAGTTGGAGTCAATACTAACTATAAAGGAAACTTATATATTGATAATATAAAATTTGGACAAGACGAATCAAAAAGTCAATATACTAAAAAGACATCAGTTCCTGTAAAACAAAATAAAGTAACTGTAGATGAAATTGCAGATTACATGCCTAAGACAGTTAAATTAGTAGATTCAGAAGCTACACCAGCTACAGCAGATTTATTTGCTTATTTAGCTGGAATAGGAAGATCAGGAAAGGTTATTTATGGCCATCAAAATGACACTCATTGGAAGGCAATGTATCGTAATGGTGGAAGTAATTCTGATACTAAAGACATTACTGGTTCAATTGCAGGTGTTACTGGTATGGATGTACTTTCTTTAACAGGCCATGAATTAGAATTAACTGAAGAGGAAAAAGCTTCAGGATTGACTTTGATTCAAAAAGCTGCTCAAATTGGAAAAGATGCATATAAAGAAGGAGCAATAACAACATTATCACAGCATATGCCTAACTTTGAGTTAGTAAAATCAAGACCCAAAACTGCTGATGGAAAATATGATTATTCTGGATATTCTCCAAATAATACAGATGGAAATATAGTTGATAGAATCCTTCCAGGCGGCGATCTAAATGAAGTATATACAGGATATCTGGATCTTGTTGCAGAATATGCAAATGAAATGAAAGATGAAAATGGCAATTTAATTCCTATAATATACAGACCATTCCACGAAAATAACGGAAGCTGGTTCTGGTGGGGTGCACCATTCTGTGATACTCAATCATTTAAGAATGCATTTGCATATACTGTTCATTATTTAAAAGATGAAAAAGGAATTCATAACTTCTTATATGCATATTCACCAAATGGACCATTTGAAAATGAAGAAGATTATTTATCACGTTATCCAGGAGATGAATACATAGATATTCTAGCTTTTGATATGTATCATGATGATCCATTAGATCCTAAAGTTGATCAATGGATGAATACTTTAAAAGAGACAGTAAATATAGTTGATGGAATTGCTAAGAAGAAAGGAAAATTGTCAGCTGTATCTGAAACAGGTATGAGGAAAAATGGATGGGGAATGCCTTTAAACAGTACTCCTGACTTAAAATGGTATACACATGTTTCTGATATTCTTAAACAATCTGATATGTCTTATTTAATGACATGGTCTAATTTTAATAATACAGATAATTACTATGCACCTTATATGGCAGATGAAACAACAGGCCATGATTTGATAAATAATCTTATAGATTTCTATAATGATAAGGATGCATTATTTGCAGATAGAATAGGTGATTATACAAAAGCAGATACAAAAATAGATGAAGCATATCCAGCAGGATTTATATCAGAACCAATATCAAGAAGCAGAATATTAAAGCCTGTTAAGATAGCTGGTTATGTTGAGAATGCAGAAGGAAAATCAGTTAAATTCAATATTAAAAATAAAAATGGCGAATTAGTTGAAAGCATTGATGCTAAAAATATAAATGGTCAATGGACAGCAGAAATCACACAAGAATTATTAGACAAGATAGGAGCAACAACTGGTACAATTGAATTACAGGCAGGAGATACAGTAGTAAACTATATAAATGCTATATTTAATATTAAAGAAGCAGAAAAAAATCCAAAAGTAGTAGATGATTTTGAAAGCTATTTAGGAGATTCAGATTTATTAAAGAGTGAATGGGTTAAGAATGCAGGTGCAGGATGTAATGCAGCAGCTAATTTATCACAAGATTATAAGAATGGCGGATCATATGGATTAGCATTCGACTACAGCATTTCTACAGCAAAAGTTAGTGAAGGATGGGCTGGTATTACTAAGCCTTTAGAAGCAGATTGGACTGGATGTGACCAATTACAGCTATGGTGCAGACCAGATGGAAAAGGACAAAAATTAGTAATTCAAATTACTTCAAATGGAGAAGATTTTGAAGTTTATTTACCAGAACTTGCTGCAACAACAGAACCACAATTATTAAAGATACCATTCAGCGATTTTAAAGGTAAAAATGGTGGAAAATTAGATTTATCTAAGATAACAAAAATGGGAATATGGTGTAACACAATTGTTCCAGAAGGACATGAAGGAAGCTGGACAGTAAATTCAACAATGTATTTTGATGATATAAAAGCAGTAAACT
>JBJEJM010000264.1:0-10178 GCA_051878075.1 Clostridium sp.
AAAATATAATCTAATACTTAAAATAATATCAAACTCTATTATAAACATAAAGCATTCTATTAATTTTAAAGATATCTATTTAAACAAAGCTGTTTCTATAAATTCTATTAAATTTGAAATTAAATATTAATAATTAAACTATTTCTAATAAAAAATTTCTAAAATAAATATTTTCTTTGTCGTATTTTATATTATAAAGTTCTTTTATTAATATTTTCATACTAAATTCCATTAAAATATAAATTTTAATAATAATTATTGTAATTTAAGTATTTTATGGTATAATTATGTAAAAATATAAAAAAGAGGTGACTTTTATGATATTAAAAAACAAGATTTTAAAAATCTTATGTGCATCAGCTATTGCTATACTTTTACCAAGCATGACTATAACTGCACGTGCAGAAGTTACAACAACTTCATCAGATTCTTATCCAATTGTTAATCTTACAGCTGAAGCTAATCCAGCTAATAATTGTGTTGATTTAAATTGGACAACCTCTGATGCCGAAAACTATTCATATATGATTTATCAGAAAGGTGCAAATGATGCAATTTTCCAGACAATACCTGCAAAAGGTGTAGTTAAAGCTCTTCAGATATATCCACATAATCCTCAGCTTGTTAAATGGGTAAATGATTATGGTGAAGGTAAAATAACATGTGATTCTGTTTCTATAGAATCATTTAATTCTGATCCTTCAGTTATCTGGAATTATGATGTTATTATTTTTGGATTTTGGGATTCTAATAATAGTAAAGATATTTCAGCTAAAGGTGTTGATACTGTTGAAGCATTTATAAAAGATGGACGAGGTGTATTATTTGGACATGATACTCTTAGAAGCTATTTTGCCAACTTCTCTAAACTATCAAAATATGTTAACTTAGAACCTTCAGGCGGTCCATCTTACACACGTTCAAATAATGTAAAAATAACCAAAAAAGGTTTATTAACTAACTATCCTTATAATATAGGTGATATAGGCACAATACTAAAGATTCCTGCAACACATGCACTTTCTCAAATTCCTCATGGTGATATCTGGATGAGATTAACTAATGATAATCAGTTCTACCTTACTACCTGGAATAATGCAGCAATGATACAGACTGGTGATTCTAATGGTGCAGCTACTAGCGATGAACAGAAGATTATTATGAATACAATTTATTATTTAGCACAAAAAACAAGTGAAACATCATGGAGTGATCATATGGGACAGGACTTAACAGCTCCAACATTACCTGAGATTACTGACATAAATTCTACTTCTAATTCTGCAGTTACTTTTGATGTTAATTCAAGCGATAAAGGAAATACTTATCAATATTATGTAGAAGCAACTAATCAAAAAAATGGAGAAAAATATATATCAAATACTGCAACAGCATATCTTGAAACTGGCATTAAAGGCTACTCTGTCGTAATAGATCAGAATCCTTCAACTATTCCTGATAATACAATTGATTCAGAAAATTCTAAGGTCACACTTCCAGTAGATGACTCTTTTGATTTTTCAAACCCAATATATGTTCATGTAAAAGCAATTGATAATGCTGGAAATATATCTGACACTCTACATTACCCATATGATTATAAAGCAATAAACTTTCCATATACTGTTTACTCAGGAAGCAGTGACAAAGATTTAACTTTCAGTGGATGGAAAAATACTATAAATGGTAGTGTTTACAGTGGAAGAAATGTATTGGGATACTGCTCAGAATTATATGTTAATGGAAATATTGATGCAGCTTCTGATATAACAACATCTGGATGGAAAAGTGAAGTGACAAATAAAAACACTGGAGTAGAACAGCCTAAACTTCCACAATTCAATGATATAATACTAAATGCCGCAGGCGAATGTGAAGAAAGTAATGAAAGTATTAATTTTACCTCTGATGATGTTATACTGGATAAATCTATAAAAAGTTCTGGCAGTATAAGTTTTGGTGATTCAACTTTCTCTGGAAATTGCTTTATTATCGCAGATGATAATATAAATTATAATATTTATCAATTAAACAAAAATACTGATAATAAACTTGTTTTATATTCTAAAAATGGAGATATAATTATTAATGGTAGCGAACTAGAAATTAATGGAATATTATATGCTCCAAAAGGAAATATAATTTTCAATGTTAATAATCTTAAAATAAATGGACGTGTTATAGCAGATGGTGTACAATTCAATGGAAGCCAGGTAAGTGTAACTGGATCTGACAGTGATTGGGATATACTTATTAAGTAAAGTCATTAATCCACATTAAATCAATAGTATTAAGTGCTCAATCAATTTCCATATTTAAGCACATAAAAATAGACCTAACAGAACATATATAAGTTTCTGTTAGGTTTATTTATTTTATTATATTATCTAACCTAAGTAAATTTATAATCATAATTTTCTGTGCTATTCTGTATTGTCCACTTTATTTTTATTTATATGATAAATTATAATATCAAAAATATATTACATCTACTTATTTTTAAATCTTACACAAAAATAAACTATTTTTTTCCCTATTTTTTTAAGTCCTTCAGGCATTGTATTTCTTATATATTCCATAAGCTTCCACCCTAGTGTGGATCTCATTAAGTTCAGTTCATTTTCAAGCTGCTTTACTTTTTTATCAAGTTCACTTACAACAATCATATCAGAATTATCAGATGTAATAATATTTATATTATTAATTTTATAACTTAATAGTGTATTTTTTACATTTGCTTCTTCTAATATTTTCAGTTTAGATTTATCTCCCTCTAAGTATAATTTTTCATAATAATCAGCCATTTGTTTTTTAGTATGTAATTCCACTTTTCTTACATTTTTGTATTTGCTCAAATAATCATCTTTATTATTAATTATTTGATTTATTTTTTCTAATATTTCCTTATGATTTGCATTGTAATCAACGCTCCAGCCAATATCATATTTTTTCACGCGTTCTCCTAATGCTCCTATATCAGTAACCATTACTGGAATTCCAGCTGCTATTGCTTCACTTAATGTATATGAATATGTTTCAGGCCAAATTGATATAATACAAACTAGATTTATAGAATCATTAATTAATAATTTTCCTATTTCATCACGCTCATATCTTCCATGTTTTATTAAATCACTTCTATTTAATAAATTTAATCTTTGATCTCCAATATTACCAAAAAGATGCCATTCTATATTTTTATTTTTATTATTTTTAATTAAATCATGAATTATTCCACTACCTTTATTCATAGATAATCCACCAATAAATGCTATTTTAAACTTATCTGAATCTGCTGTATCAATATTATACTGCTCTTTACATTTATCAATTCCATGTTCTATTACTTGAATATTAAAATTTACTTTTCCATATATATCAGTATAGTATTCCTCAAATATCCTTTTAGTAGATTCTGAAGGTACAAATATTTTATCAACTTTATTAATCATACTCATTACTTCATCATTCCACGAACTAATAAAATCACTATTATATCCAAAATAAGATTTAATGCATTTCTGGCAGACTTCCTTACTTCTAATCCCTTTACAATATTGCTTGCCTTTATATAATAAATTTACACAAGGACATGCTAAATAAAAATCGTGAATTGTAAGATAAACTGGTATTGATTTTTCCTTAGCAACATCAACTATATCAAAAGTATGAGTCTTTAAATGATGTATATGTACTAAATCAATATTAAAATAATCAAGTATATCTCCTATTTTATTTTTGTAGCTATTCAATGAAAAATTAAATGTACTAATAGTATCTGATAATTCAAATTTAAATTTAGTTATTTCATTATCAATAAATGCCTCAACTACAATTTGGTTACCTTTTACAAACATTACATATCCATTGCATGATTCTGCATTTTCAATAATATCTTTAACATGAAATTCAGTTCCTCCAACAGGATGATTTTCGCCTTTAATAAAATCATTATGAACTACATAAAGTATATTTTTCTTATCATTTCTTAATTTAATTTGAAGTTTAACATTGTCTTGAATATCTTTTAATGGATTCTTAGCAATAAACTCTTCTACCATTTTAGGATAATATGGATATCTATTGAATAATATTTTTAAGTTATTTTCAATAAACTCTTTTTTATTTTCATTAAATGATGCACTTCCTTTATGGTAAATAAATGTATCATCACATAATACATGAGTATATCCCTTTTCAAGAGCCCTGCAGCAAAAGTCATTTTCTTCTCCATATCCTTTTCCAAATGTATCCGCATCAAATAATCCAATCTCATCTATTGCTTTTCTTTTTATATACATACAAAATCCAACTGCTGTGGGGATTGATGGATACATTCTCAGACTTGTTTTTTCAATTATATCGGCATATTCTTCTATAGAAAATTTACTAGGAATATCATTGTCTTTACAGAATATTGGTATAGAACAAATAGTTCCACTATTTGTTAATGGGGTTACTGTTGCAATATGTTCATTTGAATATGCAGCTCTTTTTATTTTATTAAGCCATCCTCGTGTAACTTCTGTATCACTATTTAAAAGAACTATATCATTATCACTGTAGGACATCCCCCTGTTTACTGTACCTACAAACCCTAAATTTTCTTCATTATGATATACGAATATATTAGAAATATTTTTATTTTTTAATTTATCAAGATATTCTTTTACTTTAGTATCTGTACTCTTATCATTAATTAATATTAAATTATAATCCTCTTTTGATGTATATTTTAATACTGAATTAATACACTCAACAGTGTATTCATAAGCATTATAAATAGGTATTATTATATCTACACTCATACTTCCTCCATATAAACTCTGTTATATAATATTAACGTTTAATTATTTTCTTTATAGCACTTAATACTTTCCAACCTCTGCTTGTTACAATATTGTCTATATACTTTTGTTTCTCATTAATTTCATTATCTTTATTAATAATAATATTTTCTTTTTCTTCAATTATGTTATCTTTTTCTTTAATTATGTTATCTTTTTCTTCAATTAACTTTCTGCTATATTCTATGTTTTTCTCTTTCTCTTCAATTAATTGTTTCTTCTTTTCAATTAAATATATATTTTTCTTAATCTCGCTTTCTTTTCCATCAATGAAATCACATAAGCTTTTCATAATGTTATCATTTAATAATAATTGAACTTCAAATTTTAATTCAATTCTATTTGTTCCTGCTCTTATGCAATCAATTACTATCTGTGGATCTTCAGTAGTATAGAATATACTTCCATTATTAATTTCAATTCCATTTGTATTATATTTTAATTTATAATATATTCCATTATATCCCATAACACTATTAATATTAATTATAGATTTCATATTACATGGATCAATTCTAACTTTTTTTACATCTGCCCCTATAATTATTTCTGTTTTTATTTCATCTTCATCATTTGATTCAGGATAAAACTTATATGAATTTTCTTCCGTAAATCCTTCACCATAATCATAAAAAACTTGCACCATATTATAAAAATTATTTTTATTCTGTTCTTTTATAATCTTTCTAATATCTAAATTTGCTTCTGCTGTTTGTCCATATAATTTATATAACTGTATCAATCCACTTGAAACATATTGCTGAAAGTTTTTTTCCATAATCTCATATTCTATTACTTCATCATTCGTAATTTTCATTAAAGAAAACAAGTTCATATCTTTTAATTTATTTCTTTTTGGCGATCCATCTATATATAAACGAATTGCTCTATAAATTATATAGTTTATTGGAATAGGAAAATTAAAAATCCACTCATAATCTATAACATTCCATCTATCCGATACTATGATATTATTAAATACTAAATCGATATTACTTATTTTACCTGATTTTAATGATTTGGATAAATTAACATTACCAAAAATGTTTTTAAACTCTTCTGTATACTTAAAATCCTCTTCTATTAATACTTTTCTTACAATTTCTGAATACTTTTTTATAGTCCTAATTAAACTTGAATAATCTTCATTATCAAGAAATTTATCAAGCATATTCTCCAATGTTTGGCCCTTAATATATTGAAATTCTAATACTGAATTCTTATTGATGCATTTATTTAAAGATACTCCTGCCTCTTCATATGTTTGTGATTGATGTAAATAATAATCATACATATTTTTTATATGATTTTCAGCCTCTGAACTACATGGCTTCTTAACAACATATTTAGTTCCTTTATCTTCTATTATATCTGTTCTTATTTGGAATTTTTTTGCTCGCTCATTTGAATATTTAGAATATATTACATCATTAATCAGATTATCTCCTTTTTCCGCTATTACTAAATACGAATTTGAATAAAGTGGAAATAACCCATCTTTTATTAATGTATTGTATACTTTATTCTCATCAAATAAAATCATTCTCTCACTATCAAAATTACGCATATTATTGGTTAATTCTTCTATTTTAGGTAAATATTCATCTGAATAAATTGTTGTAGGTAATTTATAATCTGGATATGGATAATAAAATTTATACTTATTAAATCCACTATCCTTCATTATTTTTTCTAATTCACTTTTCGAAAAAGTCTTAACTCCTCTGCTCTTTGAATATCCTTCTATACTCTCAAAATATCTTCCGACATGATCTTCTTTACATCCTGCCCAATATTTTAAGCCAAGTTTATTTTCTATAGCAATTATAAGCTTTCCATTGTCTTTTAAGAGCTTGTCTATTATTTTTAAAAATGATTCATATGGATGTTCTCCATTAATATATAATTCTCCATATTCAAATACACCAATAAGAGTTATATAATCATATTTCTTTTTAATACTCTTTTCAATATCTTGAAAATTTCCTACAAGAATTTCTATATTATCTTTTTCTCTGTTTCTATATGCATTAATTAAACTTCTTTTTTTAGATAATTCTATACATGTAACTTCTTTTGCTTTATTAGCTAATGTTCCTGTAATAGCTCCACATCCAGAACCTATTTCTAATACATTCTGATTTTTTTCTATAGGTATCCATTCTACTATATTGGATCTTATGTGAGATAAATGGTATATTAATGGCCATTTTTTTCTTTTCGCTATTATTTTATTAAATTCATCTTCTGAATAATTTTTTACAATGTCTAAGATCTCTGTTTCGATTTCACCATCACTATATAAATCATTTCCCAAATAATTGTCATAATTTAAAATCACATTACCAATTTTCTCATTCATATTTAAACCTTTCTTTTTTTACTTTATTTCAACACTAGAATTCATATCAAAATATCCTACTGAATTTTTATCAGAAATAACAGTTATATTGCATATGTCATATAATCTATGATATACAGTAAATTCTCCATTTCTAAATCCAGTGCATCCTAACGATAATAAATATTGTCCACCTTGCAAATTCATTTCTTGAGTAAAAGTAATCTCTCTAATTTCACCTGGTTTTCCTGATGATATATCACATTTTTCTATCATTGTATTCGTACCTGTTAATTCTGTACCCTTTAAATCCTTTATAGTAAATGCAAAAATAGGTTCTTCTATTGTTTCATTAAAAATTACTTTCATCTTTACTTTGCAGTTTTCATTTTTAAATATATTATTTGTGATTGTATTGCTATTATCAATTATGCAGAAATCTATTATTTCAGCCATTTTATTTCCATACTCTAATTTTTCTGGATTTACCTGCAGCATGTCACTCCATTTTTTCCCACCACTATTTGATTCTACATTTTCTATATTATTATCATTAAGAGACGGGTCATCTAATTGATTTACTAATATCTTTTTATATAAATCTATAATCTCTTTTGGTTTACCTTCTTTTATTTTTTTACCTTTATTAAGCAAAATAACTCTGTCACAATACTTTCCTACACTGCTTAAATCATGACTTACAAGCAGAATAGTTTTTCCTTCTTTTTTAAATTCCTCAAATTTTTTATAACACTTAGCCTGAAAAAATACGTCTCCAACAGATAATGCCTCATCTACAATTAATATTTCAGGTTCAATATTTATTGCAACTGCGAAAGCTAATCTTACAAACATACCACTAGAATAAGTCTTTACTGGCTGATTTATAAAATCACCTATATCTGCGAATTCAACAATACTCTGCACTTTTGCATCAATTTCTTCTTTACTGTATCCCATCATAGTACCATTTAAATATATATTCTGAATTCCAGTATATTCTTGATTAAATCCAGCTCCAAGTTCTAATAGTGCAGATATTCTTCCACTGACTTCTACACTTCCACCTGTCGAATTTAATACTCCAGTTATAATTTTTAAAATTGTAGACTTACCTGATCCATTTGTTCCTATTAATCCAACAGTTTCACCTTTACATATTTCAAATGATACATCACTTAAAGCATAATGTTTTTTCCCATAATTTTTATGCGTAAAGCTTAGTGATTCTTTCAGTCTATCCATTGGTTTATTATATAATTTATAAATTTTACTTAAATTACTCACTTTTATTGCTATATCTGACATATGGCACAATCTCCTCATCTATAATACATCTGCAAAATGTGGTTTAAGCTTTTTAAATATTATAGTTCCAATAACAAATAAAATTAAAGATATTATCCAAAAATATGCAGTTTGAAAATAATGTTCAAAAAACCAAACCTTATTTATAAATGTATCTCTATATCCTTCAACAATATAATAAATTGGATTTAATTTTACTATCCATTGATATCTTTCTGGAACAATTGTATAACTCCACATTATCGGCGTCATCCACATACCAATCTGCAATAGTATGTTTATTATCTGGCCTAAATCTTTAAAAAATATTACTATTGCACTTGTAACATATGATAATGAAAGAACAATAAAAAATGTACAAAAAGAATAATAAACAATCTGAAATGTATAAATTGATGGATAAAATCCATATATTGATCCAACAATAAATAAGAATCCTATAAATACAAGATGTACAAATAGTGCTGCTATAATCTTGACTATAGGTAATATACTTATTTTAAATACAACTTTCTTAACTAAATAGCTGTATTCTACCATACAATTTGTAGCATTAAGCAGAGCTTCCTGAAAGAAAAACCATGGTACCAACCCAGACATAAACCATAATATAAAAGGAACATCTTTTATTGGTGACCCAGATTTTAATCCATATTCAAAAACAAACCAATACACTATTATTGTAATTATAGGCTGTACAAAAGCCCATGTAATTCCTAAATATGATCCTGCATATTTTGTCTTAAAATCATTTTTGGATAAATTCCAAATAAGTCTTCTATTATTTTTCAATTCATTAATTAATCCCAGTATGCTTCTTGATTTTTTAATAAAAACTACTGCTACTAAATCAATTGCCACACATATAAATAACTTTAATATATTATTTATTAAATTCATATTGCTATTAAGTGATTCAATTTCTGATGAACTTATTTCATATACTATATACGGGTCATTTCCTGTAGCAATTAAATTCAATTCATTATCTGAAGCATTTAAGATATTAATGTCATTTTGATTATTTTGATTTAACAACCTATCAGAATCCAGGTTAATTTTTTTGCCATATTTATTTAATGACAAATCACTTATCTTTAATTCTGATAGCTTATCACCAAAATCTAATCTTATATTCTTTATTTCATTAGGTATAGTAAATTTTATATTTTCTTGTTTACCTATCTTTGAATAACCTGTCTTTTGTGAATTTTCTTCTTTCCATTGTGCGTTATTATCATAAAAAAATTGATAAGTATTTTCTTCATTAGATATAACTTTGAAACTCAATGTTATATTTTTATTTTCCAATTGAAATTTCTTAAATACTAATACATTACATAATGCAATTATTACTATTAATATTGCTAATTTAATGATTTTCTTATTATTCATAACTAAATTTCCTTTATCTCAAATAAGTATCTAGCAAGTGCATCTTTCCATTCTGGTAATAAATTAAATCCACTGTCAATTAAAGATTTCTTAGACATTCTGGAATTAAAAGGTCTTGCAGCTTTAGAAGGATATTCACTTGTAGGAATAGGATTTATTCTACAGTTTAATCCTGCCGCATGCATAATCTCTTGAGCAAACTCAGCCCATGAACAATATCCCTCGTTAGTTGCATGATAAACTCCATATTTTTCACTTAAAGCCATATCACATAAAAGTAGAGCTAA
>JBJEJM010000265.1:0-8643 GCA_051878075.1 Clostridium sp.
AATTCTCTTTTTTATCGGCTAGTATCAAACTTGTTTTGATACAGCCCCTTATTTTATATAAGAAATGATATTATTTTTATATAAATAATTATATTATTTAATAGGAAGAAATAGTGATGAGAATTACGAGAATATTGAAAAAAAATTTTTTTTGGTCGTTGATGATAGTAGTATTTATAATGTTGTTAAATATGGCGGATAAGTACATTCTCAATAAAAACATAAATAATAGATTAAAAAAAGTTGAAATTATTAATATTGATATGAAAACTGGAAAAGTAGAAAATCATCTAGATAAAGAAAATTATAAAAAAAGTGAAATTAATGATGTAAAGCTCTTTAATATATTAGAAAATAATAATAAAAAGAGTGAACTGTACTTTTTAGAGGCGTATAAGAATTTATATGAAGATAACTATGCAGAAGCGGAAAATAATCTTCTGATGTCCTTAAAGAGCACAAAAAAAAGTACAAGTACCCTCAGTACTATTTATTCAAGCAGGCTTCTTGCTCAGATTTATATGAGCAGAAAGGATTTTAGTAAATCGGCTGAATTGGTTAAATATTCTTTGAAGAGTTTTAATACTTTAGATATTAATATGTATTACAAGGAAATACTGGACTTTACTAATATTGTAAACAATAATGAGTATGGACGTGATAAGATAATTTCCTGGGGTAAAGAGATTTTATCAGTTCATCACAAGTTATCAAAAGAAGCCAAAATTCATATTAATTTTAAATTAAAAGATCTATATATAGAAAATGGAAATTATGCAGAGGCTTCAGAGCATATTATTAGTGCGTATTATAGAGCTGTTGAATTAAAGGATAATTATTATATTGCAAAAAGCATTATGGATCTTGCAAGTATTTTTAGAGAACTTGGAGACTTTGAAAAATCTATAGAACTTATTAATAAAGCTTTGAATATTAGCATTGAAAATAAGATTGAAAGAAAATACATAGAGTTACAGGGCAATGTGAATTTAGCAGTAATATATACTGAATCTAGAAAATATAACGAAGCACAAGCATATCTTGATAATATTAATTCCAGCAAAGAGTATATTACAGATAAAGAAAATAAAAGACTTGAAATGGTACGTAGTATTATATATGCAGAAATAGAATTTGACAGAAATAATATTGAAGAAGGAAAAAAACGCCTGGATTATGTATATGAATTAATGCGCAGCTGCAATTGTTATTTAGCAGAATATGTATACTTAGATTATTATATATCTTATGCTAAGTATCTTAAACTATCTGGAAAAAATGATGAATCAATAGAATTATATAATGGTATATCAAAATGGTTTAATGAAAATAATTATTTTTATAATAAGAAGAGAATAGCTAAAAGGCTGGCAGATGTAAGTATATATGATGGAAAGCTCTGGATAAGAGGAGAAGGAATTGATTTGTTAAATGATAGTGATAGTCCTTATAGAAGTTATATACACTATATACAGGATTCTGTGAAATCACAGATAATTATAGAAAAAGATAAAGAAAAAATCAGTTTCATTGCTAAGACTCTTTTTATACTTTCAATAATAGGGATAAAAGTCTTTTTAACTTATAATAAAAAGGTAAAAAAGCTGAGAAAGCTGAATGAAGAAGATGGTTTGACTAAATCATATAATAGAGTACATTTTGATAGAATATATCAAGAGTATTTAAACAGGCAATCAGATTTTGCTTTGATTATGATAGATATAGACAACTTTAAGAAATTAAATGATAAATATGGACATCAATTTGGTGATCATGTACTTAAAAGGATGTGCAGGTTGATAATGAAAACCATTGATAGTGACATGGAGCTGAGCAGATATGGTGGAGAAGAATTTATAATCACTGCTCAGAATAAATCTAAGGAACAAGTTAGAAATAGTGCAGAAATTATTAGAAGAGAGATTGAGAACTTAATATGGAGTAAAGATGTTAAGGTCACAATAAGTATTGGAATTTCTATGTCATATGAAAACAAAGAAGATACTTTAAGCAGGGCAGATGAGAATCTCTATATTGCAAAAGCAACAGGTAAAAATAAAGTTATTGGATAAAATTTAAGTAGAAATAGAAATCAGTATAGAAAGTTTTAGCTTAGAACTTTCTAATACTGATTTTTATATACACTTTTGATGCTTGCTATAGAAAAAATAATGAATATCAGATAATAATGAAATGAAAAATACACTTGCTTAGATAAACGAAGGATAGTATTATTAAATTACATGCAATTTTGTCGAATTAAAAATTCATTTTACAAAATTTTTAGTTATAACAGTATAACTTATATTGATTATTGCAATAATTTACATTCTGTCATATTAGTATATAAATAAATATTGGGAATAATAAATATAAGATTTAACTAAAACTTAATTTGTTTAAACATAAAACAGGTTATGTGCATAAAATTGAATAACATAAGGAGAAATAATAATGGAAAAACAAAAGAAATTAACCCTAATTACATTAATTCTTATGATTTTTACATCGGTGTTTGGTTTTGCAAATATGCCAAGATCTTTCTACTTAATGGGTTATGGAGCAATTCCATGGTTCATCTTTGGAGCACTTGCATTCTTCCTTCCATATGCATTTATGATGGCTGAATATGGTGCTGCATTTAAAGAAGAAAAAGGCGGTATATATTCATGGATGGAGAAATCAGTAGGACCTAAATATGCATTTGTAGGTATATTCATGTGGTATGCTTCATATATTATCTGGATGATCAACATATGTTCAAGTATATGGATTCCTTTATCAAATATGATATTTGGAGTTGATAGAACATCTGAAATAAGCTTATTTGGATTAAGTTCAACACAATCTATTGGTATATTAGGTGCATGCTGGATAGCATTAGTTTTCATAATATCTAGAAAAGGTATGAGCAAGATAACTAAAATTACTTCAGCAGGTGGTATTGCTTGTGCATCGCTTAATGTAGTGTTAATAGTTGGTGCAGTAATCGTTCTTGTATTAAATAAAGGACAGCTTGCACAGCCAATAGACGGTATGACATCATTTATTAATTCACCAAATCCATCTTATGCAACTATGATTTCAATGCTTTCATTCTTAGTATTTGCTATTTTTGCTTATGGTGGAATTGAAGCAGTTGGTGGTCTTGTTGACCAGACTGAAAATGCTGAAAAAACATTCCCTAAAGGGGTTGCAATATCTGCTATAGTAATATCAATTGGATATGCTCTTGGAATATTCTGTGTAGGTGTATTTACAAACTGGAATACAACACTTTCATCAGAGAATGTTAATATGGCTAATGTTGCTTATATTGTTATGAACAACTTTGGTTATACTTTAGGTACTTCAATGGGATTAAGTGCTGATATAGCAATTCAAATTGGTAACTGGGCTGCTAGATTTGTAGGACTTTCAATGTTCCTTGCTTTAACAGGTGCATTCTTTACATTATCATATTCACCTTTAAAGCAGCTTATAGAAGGAACTCCAGCTAAGCTTTGGCCGGAAAAATTCTCAAAACTTGATAAAAATGGAATGCCAGTAAATGCAATGCTTATACAAAGTATAATTGTAGGAGTTATGGTTCTTGCAATAGCAATGGGTGGTAAAAGTGCAAAAGCATTCTTTGATATGTTAATATTAATGACAAATGTTGCAATGACAATACCATATTTATTCTTATCAATAGCATTCATTTCATTTAAGAAAAAAGACGATATTGCAAAGCCATTTGAAGTGTATAAGAGCAAATCTTTAGCACTTGTAATGGCAGTTATAGTAACTGTAACAGTTGGTTTTGCAAATGTATTTACAATAATAGAACCAGCATTAAATGGAGATTATACTTCAACAATAGCAATGATTGCAGGTCCTGTAATATTTACAATCATAGCATTGGTTATCCTATATATGGGTGATAAAAAAGAAAAATAAGAATAATCAGGATTTATAAAAAATAAATCTTAGTATAGAATAGTAAAAAGAACTCGAAAAAATTCGAGTTCTTTTTTATATTCTATTTCATAAAAATTTTTTAGTATCATTACGATAACTAAAATAATTTATTGATTAAATTGTACATCCATACATAAATCCATATAAAATATAAATGTTTATAATTTCATATAAAGTACCAATTTTAGAAAATATAAAGATTTAACATATAATTTATTAAGATTTTAAGAAAATATTAAGGAAAGAAATACTTGCATAGTATAAAAATGTATAATATAATCTACGTGTACTAGGATGTATAGTACACATAATACAATTAGGAGGGATATTATGAAAAAGTCAACAATAGTAGTTCTGCTTGGAGGATTTATTCTGCTAACTGCCTTTCTTGGACCAGCCAGACAAGAAAGAATGTATCAGAAGCAGAAAAATTTTCAAAGTGTTGATGAAATAATTCAAGTGCTTGATACAAAACCATTATTAGAATTAAATAAAGATAAAATGTGGGGATTAGAAGAAAGTGATGATTTTAAGGAATGTTTATCAATAAGAAAAAGAATAACATCTTCGGATTTTAACAGCCCTAAATTAGATGTAAATGAAATAGTGGATTTGGATGATGAAACAGAAAATACAATTCTTAATTATTATGGCAAAATGCGTGAAAGATATAGCAAGAGACTGCCAATAACTAAAAGCAAAGCTGTAAGATTAAAGGTTAATGGGTACTATATGAGTGATTATAGGACAGGAGAAATTAAGAAAAATAATAATGATGATTCATTTTACACAATTTTAGATCTTGTTTTAATTGATGAGGGGGAAGGATATGTTATTGATTATTTAAATTTATATAATAGTGACCATACTCCTGATTATACAAATATACATGAAGATTATTTTCATTCAGGCATTATATATCAAGAAAGTAATAATATAGGTGAATATGAACCAGCTGAAAATACTGATTATGATGAGGTAGAGGATAATGCTTAAAATAGATCCTAGGAGTAGTACTCCTATATATGAACAAATTGAGCTTGGAATAAAGGAGCTTATATTAAAAGGTGCATTAAAAGCAAATGATAAGCTTCCGTCAGTAAGAGAAATGTCATCATTGCTTACAATAAATCCTAATACAATAAGCAAGGCATATGGTGAACTTGAACGAGAGGGAATAATAGAAACCCTAAGAGGAAAGGGAACTTTTGTAACAGATAATTTTAAGGGGAAGGCAGATGAAAAGAAAATGGAGCATATTCAGGGGGAATTAAAAAAGATAATATTAGAAGCAAATTATGGCGGCATATCAAAAGAAGAATTTATGAATTTAGTTCTTGAGATTTTTTCAGAATTGGGGGTAAAAGAAAGTGATAGAGGTTAATAATGTTTCATTTCAGATAGATGACAGGAAAATACTTAAAGATATCAATCTTAAGATACCTGAAGGAAAGATTTATGGAATAATAGGTCCTAATGGTGTTGGTAAAACTACTTTATTACGATGTCTTACAGGAATATATGAAACTACTGATGGAGTAGTCAAATATGACGGGGAAAATGTTTATGATAATCCTAAAGTTAAAGAGATAATTGGATACGTTGCTGATGAAAACATAATGCCTTCTAACTTCAGGGTTAGGGATATAATTAAGTTTTATAAATATTCATATCCTAAATTTAATCAAAAGAGATATGATGAATTAAATGAAATTTTTAAGATACCAGAAAAACGATTTATATTTCAATTATCAAAAGGAATGAAAATGAGGCTTTCAATAATGCTTGCTTTTGCAATACAGCCTAAATATCTTATTTTAGATGAGCCTACTTCAGGTCTTGATGCAATTCTTAAAAATAAGCTGTTAAATATATTTGTAGATGAAGTGTATGATAATAAGACTACTATAATTATAAGTTCACATCATTTAAATGAACTAGAAAGAATATGTGATGATGTTGCCATATTGGATAATGGAGTTGTATCTTATGAAAATTCAGTTGAAAATATGAAAAACAAGATTAAAAAAGTTCAGGTTGCTTTTGATCAGCCAGTATATGAAGAGGATTTAAATTTAAAGGGAATATTTAAAATTTCAAAAGTTGGAAGAGTATTTACAATAATAACAGATGAATATGGTGATGAATTTGTAAAGAGCCTGGAAAAATTTAAACCTTTATTTATTGAAGAAGTAGATTTAAGTTTAGAAGATATCTTCATATATAAGGTTGACAAGGAGGAATAAAATAATGAGGAAATATTTTAATAAAGGGTTGATTTATGAGTGGTTTAATTCTGCAAAAATGATAATATCTATGGGCATTATTGTATGGGGAATGTTTATTCATGCCACAATAGAAGGAAGGATAAATAGAGCTTCAGAAATAATAGCATCTAACTATTATAATGATTATGCAACATATCCAGTGACATATTATGGAATACTTGGAGTCATATTTGCACTTATACATTTTTCATCTCAAGGAATAAATAAAACAAATAATAACTTATTTTTAACTAGTTCACCATATACAAAGAAACAGATTAAATATAATGAATTTATATGTTTAATAGGAACACTTATGGTATTTATACTAGTAATGGTTTATATGAGTATAATGTCATATATAAGGAATTATGAACTAATGTCCATAATTGATGGTTATTTTGAAGGATTAGGAATAGAAGTAATAAAGATGATTTTACTTGGAATAACTGGAATACTTATACTTATGATAATTGATTCAATGTTTTCTAATACTATCATGGGTATAATATGTATGATGACTGTTCTGCCAGCAGCATTTTTCTTTATAATGTTGAAACTTACCTTAATATTAGAATATTTACCTGGTGGAAAAGGATACGTTAATGCATTTGAAAGAATTGAAAATTTAATAGGTATAGACATATTTCATAATGGGTTATATTTAATTGATGAATTATCAACTAAATCAATTGATAAAAAACAGCTTATAATTGAATGTATTATAGTTATTATTTTAGCTGTTGTTCTTTTAGGTGTTTATTATATAATTCAGAAGAAATATAAAGTTGAGAGCAATACAAAAATGTTTACTTCAAGATTAAATGAAAAAATAATAGTTATAATTACATCTATTGGAATTGGTGCAGCTGTAGCTGCAAAATTTGTAACAAGATATATTGAGAGATTAACTGGAATGGAATATAGAGCTTTACTTGGAATGGACCTTGTAAAAGGGTTTGGTTTAGATTTGTCTGTATTGGTAGTTGCTGCATTTATATCTTATAAACTTATAAATAAAGCAATTAAAAGTATAGAACAGTAATTAATAAATAATTTCTTGGGGAAGAATTATTATGAACGGAATTTATATATTGTATTACAGACTGCAAAAATATTTAGCATACATGTAAGAACAAAAATCAGCTTCTATGAATAAGATATACTAACAAATGAATAGGAGTTGATGAACATGTCAAAAAAATCTTCTGACTGCTGCTGTTGCAATAGTTGTAGCTGCTGCTGTAAACCTAAATGCTGCTGTAGCTGCTGCCAGCCTAAGTGCTGCTGTAGCTGCTGCCAACCAAGCTGCTGCTGTGGAAACAATTGCTGTTGTAATAATAATGCTTACGGTAATATGTATGGCAATGGTATGGGTTGTGGTGGATTCGGCAATGGATTTGGCTACGGAAATGGATTTGGATGTGGTGGATTCTGGTGGATCTGGATTATCCTTATTTTATTCTTCTGCTGCGGCGGATGTGGCTTCGGTGGAGGCTTTGGAGGTTTCCCTGGAGGAGGATTCTTCATCTAGGTTCTGAGTCTTAATAAGGTAGTAGTTAGTTATAGAGTAATCTTGTTATGATATAATAGGGGCGCTTAAATATGAGCGTCTCTATTATAATGTTCAAATTTATATTTATAATAAATATTATTTTAAAATACAGATAATGATAAAATAGGTTTATAGTTATGTCTTTAAGTATATATTATAATTAGTTTACTTGTAAATTGATAAAGGATAAAAAATACGATATAATAATTATTATTCATTAAAAAGGTGGTATGATTAATGGGAAATAAAGTTATTCTAATGCATGAAGATAACTTATTTAAAGTTTACATAAATGATAAAGTAGCAGCATCTGGAACTGATATAGATGAAATGGTTGAAAAATTTAAACAGATATTTAAAGATAATACTCCTTCAGGAAGCTATGTTTCATGGGAAGATATTTATAATAGAGTGGCAAGATTTAACAATTCTAACATTGAGATAAATACAGAATATAAAACAATAGAATATAAGAAAATGAAATACTTTTTTGGAACAAATAAAATATTCTACATAGACGACACAATGACACCTCTTTTAGGTGGATATGGATTATTTGATTTTATTATGGGATTATTACATGAAGGACTTGTTGATGATTATGAAAATATATTAATTTTCTGCAAAAGCATGATGGAAAATGAAATCTTATATAGAATATTCGATACTAATATAGTAGTTTCAAGCCCAGGATTCAATTATGGATCTATTGGATATAATTTTTCTACTAAAAAAATAAGTAAGGGAACTGCAATAATTCAGGGAAACTTTGAAGACTTCTTTTCTTATGTTAAAGAGAATCTTTAATAGTTGGTACAAAGAAAAATGAGGATTCGTTTTATTTTGAATTCTCATTTTTTT
>JBJEJM010000265.1:8743-10138 GCA_051878075.1 Clostridium sp.
TTTTTTTAATAATAGTTGTTTTGTATTAAATAAATTATACAATAACTTAACAACTATATAATGTTGTTTTTTACTTTTAATGAGATTATAACAAAAAATCCATTTAATTATATATGATAAAATAACAATAGGAATATAATTTGGATTGTGAGGAATACTGTAAATAATCAGTATTTCGAGGAGCGTGGTTATAATGACTAGGAATAAGAAGAAAAAGAGCAAAATGATCAGCACTGAATATGCCACTGAAGATTCAATAAATGATTATGTTGAAGGATTCATAGATGAGGAAGGACCAGATATACGAAGAAATGATGAACTCAATAGACACGAGTATACTTTAAGGATATTTCCAAATCCAGATTGGTAAAAAAATATTTGTGAGGATAATATTAACTGCATTTTATATGCAGTTTTTTTGTATATTTAAAGAAAATGAAAAGATGCTTTGTAGAAATTACATTATAAATAATAACATATAATCTTAATAAAGTTTTTTATGTATATAAGGTGATAATAATAAGAGAATTTGCTATGAATAAAATTTAAATTTTTTAATATATAGCAGTAAAATATAATAGAGATGTGTATATAATAAATAATATCTAAAGGATATAGATATTTATAATTGTGTTCTAGGAGGCAGTATTGTATGTATAGTGTTGAAGAGGTGCAGGAACTTTATAGAAAGGGTGAACCTCTTGAATTTTTATTTTTCTGTGGGCATCAAAAAAGTTATAAGGCAGCAGCAACTAAGTCATGTCTGAGTCAGTGGTATCAGTGTGATTTTGAAATGAATAATGTAAAATATACATGTGCTGAGCAGTATATGATGGCTGAAAAAGCAAGGCTGTTTGGAGATGAGGAAGCATTAAAAGATATTTTAGAAGCCTACCATCCAAATCAGATGAAGCTCATAGGGAAAAAAGTCAAAAACTTTGACCAGAATATATGGGATGAGAAAAAGATTAGTATTGTCAAGATTGGAAACATGGCTAAGTTCTCCCAGAATCCTAAAATTAAGAAATTCCTCATAGGAACACATTCGAAAATTCTGGTAAAAACAAATGAATATGATCAAATATGGGGGATAGGGCTTTCAAAAGAAGATAAAAATTTAAATAATCCAATGAAATGGAAGGGGCAGAATCTTCTAGGCTTTATATTAATGGATATAAGAGAGATATTTTCATAAATTAATAAAATAATAAATAGGTGATTAGATTTTTCAATTAATGTATAAGAAATAATTTAGATTTATATGGGGTGTTACACTAAAAACATTTAGTGCATAGCTTCTTTTTTACGCAAAAGGGATTGTCGCATTATCAGTTAAAATTGCTGGCGATAAGTCCCATTTTTATTTTTTATAATTAAACAAGTTTCAATTTATTG
>JBJEJM010000266.1:0-10120 GCA_051878075.1 Clostridium sp.
CTTCATCTATAAAATTAGAAGTTTTTACTTAAAAAATTCTGAAAACGATCAAATGCTTCTTTTAACACTTCCATAGAATAACAATATGATATTCTCATATATCCTTCGCCTAAATCTCCGAATGCACTTCCTGGAACGAATCCTACTTTTCCTTCTGTCAATAATTTTTCACAGAATTCTTCGCTTGACATATTAAATTTCTTTATGCTTGGGAATATATAAAATGCTCCTTTCGGTTCTGCTACATCTATATCCATTTCTTTAAGTCTCTTCATACAATAATTCTTTCTTTCTTCAAAAGATGCTCTCATTACTTCAACATCTTTCTGTGCTTTTTTTAATCCTTCAAGTGCTCCATACTGTCCTATAGATGGTGCACATGATACTCCATATTGATGTACTTTCATTATTTCCTTCATATATTTATTAACACATGCAACATATCCAACTCTCAATCCTGTCATTGAAAACATTTTTGAAAATCCACCCACAAATATAATTTTGTCTTTTATTTCCTCACACTGTGCCACAGAATAATATTCATCAAATATTATTGATGCATACATTTCATCAGTTATTACAACAATATCTTTTTCCTTTATTATTTCTACAAGTTCATCTCTCTGCTCTTTAGTCAATACTGCACCTGTTGGATTTGATGGAAAAGATAATAATAAATATTTAATATCTTCATTATTAAGTTTACTTCTTATTTCTTCTACATCAAGTGTAAAATCATTGTTTAATTTATAATTTACTATTTCTGCACCTATCATAATTGATATATTTTCATATGCAGGATATGCCGGCCCTGGAATAAGTATTTTATCTCCAGCATTCATAAGAGCAAATAAAACTGCAAATAATCCTTCACTTCCACCTACTGTTATACATACTTCATCTTTGTCATATTCTATACCAAAGCCTTTTAAATATCTGCATATTTCAGTTCTTAATTCTTCAATTCCTGCATTAGATGTATACGTAGTTTTGTTAGCTTCAACAGCATCAATCATTGCCTGTGATACTGATGGAGGCACATTAAAATCTGGCTGTCCTATTGTAAGCGATATAGCACCATCTACCTGCTTTACTTTTTCTGCAAATCTTCTAATTCCTGATATCTGAATTTTTTCTAATCTTTTATTCATCTGCTCTCCCCCAATTTATCTTATCAATATTTGTATTAACATTTTATAATTAATTAGTTTTAGTTTATCATAATAACATTCCAAACAAAATATATAAAATTTATAGTTTCAGCATATATAATTTTTTCAATAAATAAATCATATTAATATTATACCTGAACACATCATATTTTATCATTATTTTGCTTGTCCATTTTATATAATTTAATACTTATTTTATGAAAGTTTCTATTTTTTCTCTTTAAATTATGCATGTTTTTTATTATAATTAAAGAGGCTAGAAATGTTTAGAGAAAGGGTGATATAATGTCATACAATTTAACAGATCCTTATGAAATTGCAAGATTTATTAAGGAATCAAAAAAGTCGACTCCAGTAAAAGTATATGTTAATGGAGATTTAAGTAATGCAGATATGAATGATGTAGAATGGTATGGTTCTAATGGATTCTATATTTTAATGGGTGAATCTGATTCTATCACAAAAATAGTATTAGATAATAAACACCTTATAAAACATTTTAGAATAGAAAATGATAGAAGAAACTCTGCTATCCCTATGTTAGATTTACTTGAAGTAGATGCAAGAATCGAACCAGGTGCTATTATAAGAGATAAAGTTACAATCGGTAAAAATGCTGTTGTAATGATGGGTGCTGTAATCAATATAGGTGCTGAAATTGGTGATGGAACTATGGTTGACATGAATGCAGTTGTTGGTGCAAGAGGTCAGCTTGGTAAAAATGTTCACTTAGGTGCTGGTGCAGTTGTTGCTGGTGTTTTAGAACCACCAAGTAAAGAACCATGTCAAATTGGAGACAATGCCTTAATTGGTGCTAACTCTGTAATTCTTGAAGGAGTTAAGATTGGTAAGGGTGCAGTTGTTGCTGCCGGTTCTGTAGTTACACAAGACGTTCCAGATGGTGTTGTTGTTGCTGGATCACCTGCAAAGATAATCAAAGAAGTTGATGATAAGACAAAAGATAAGACTCAACTTTTAGATGATTTAAGAAAATAATTTCTGAATGTAAATAGTTATCATTACATATTAAGCTGTATAGAAACTCTATTTCTATACAGCTTTTTATATATAGTCTCTATACATAATTTTTAATAAGATATAAATTCAGTTTCCTTAAATATCTTTTATATTGAAATTTAAATAAAAAGGATTTCTTTTATCTGTATAATACAATCAAAAGAAATCCCTTATAAAACACAAGCATTATCTGTATATATATTTTTTATTTAATTATTGACCATTGATAATTATATAGTCTTCTCCTAAGTATTTCACTAATAATTAATTGATCATTAGTAACACTATTAATCCTATACAGCTCCTTCTGTACCATCCACATTAGAATCTGTTTCTTCTTTATGGGCTTTTTCCATTTTAGAAATAGATACTTCGTAAGCAATCTTCTTAACTACTTCATTTTCTGAAATTTTCTTTTGATATTCCCTGCTTTGTAATCTACCCCATACCCTAATATTATCACCAACTTCTAAAGTCTGGCAGAATCTTGAATTTCTTCCCCATGCAATTGTTGGAATATAATCTGATTTATTATATGCTCTGTTTACTGCTAGTAATACATCTGCAATTTCACGACCAAAAGGTGTTGTTCTATAGATCGGCTCTTTACATATATATCCATCTAAGAATATTTCATTTGGATTTTTGCTGTGTTCTAAGCATGGTTCAATATTTCTAGCGAAAACTGTAAGTATAAGTTTGTTAGATCCATCGATAAACTTATTGTATGATCTAAGCTGTCCTTCAACAATTACTTCGCTGCCTATTGTAAGTTTCATATCACTTAACAATCTTTCTGAAACAGTAATATTCAAAGTATCTACTGAGTCACTTAATCTCATTACATCTAAATTAAAAGTATAAAAGCCTTCCCCATACATTTCATGGCTAAACTCTAATTCAGATGTCACTTTACCTTCTAGGTAAATCTTGTTATTTAACATTAAATTATCCATTGTAATCCCTCTCTCCATCGGAAATTATTATTATTTCATATACTATTTTTATCTTCTAGCATATATTACCATTATAATACAGAAACTAGTTTCTTTTCAATAATTTTAATTATTTTTATGCTGAATTCCTTCTGCATCAACATTGTAATCGTTTGTATATATCATTTCACCAACTGGTTTGAAGGTATATCCCTGTTTTTTAAGTTCTTCTATAATTCTTTTTAAATTTTCAGGAGTATACTTTGCATTATTATGAAATAATACAATAGAACCTGGTTTAATTTTTTTCATAACTTTATTGTATTCAATATCAGCTCCCTGTTCTTTCCAGTCAACTGAATCAGTATCCCATTGTATACATGTGTATCCTAAAGATCTGACTTTATTTAACGAATCCTTGTTATAATCACCACTTGGAAATCTGAAAAGTTTTGGTCTCCTGCCAGTATATTGTTCAATTATATCATCTGTCTTCTTCAGTTCTTCTTTCATCTTATCAAATGATATTTTTGTAAAACTAGGATGCTTATAGCTGTGATTTCCTATTTCATGTCCCCCTTCATTTATAGATTTTAATTTTTCAATATTTTCCTGACTATAATTAACCCACCCTCCCATTATGAAGAATGTTCCTTTTACATTATATTTATTTAATATATCTAATATGCTTCCTAAGTTTTCTTTTTCTGCCCAATTCACATCAAAAGTAAGACTAACAACCTTTTCCTGTGTATCAACTGAATAAATTGGATTTTCCTCTGTTGTATTGCTGACAGTCACCTTACTTTCACTACCCATAGTTAATGATAATACTACTGCAATAACAATTATCCCTAAGTCTACAGCTATTTTTTTTATTCTCCAAGGCAAAATTTCTCCTCCTTTATCTGTCTTTTAACAATATTACTTTACTGTTTTATTATTAACTATATTCACTAATTATTTATTTATGCTATAATTAAATAAGAGTTTCATTAGTCATGGAGGTAAATATGTACGAAAGTTCATCAGAATTGGCAGAAAATAAATTATTAATGTTATATGTATTGAAAGAAATAGACGAACCAATATCAAATACTCAGCTTACAGAAATAATTCTTGAAAATAATTTTATAAATTACTTTACTTTTCAGCAATATTTATCTGAGCTTGAGGAATCTAAATTTGTTGAATATCATACGGCTAATGATAAAAAACTATTGGTTTTAACAAAACAGGGTGATACAGTTCTATCTTTATTCAAATCAAGACTGTCACCATCTAAAATATCTATAATCAATCAATATATAAAAGAAAAAATTGCATCCATCAAAAAAGAATTAACTATTCATGCTGACTACACTTTAGGTGACAGAGACAGCTTTATAGTCGATTTAAAAGCTGTTGAAAATCAAGCTCTATTGATGGAGTTGAAACTGTCTGTACCATCTAAAAATCAAGCTATTGCTATATGTAATAAGTGGAAGGAGAATCCTTCCCATATATATAACACTATAATTAATACTTTTATTGATTAATATGTGTATAATATGATATCAAGATAAAAATATAACAAATTGCATTAATATAACATATCACTTAATCAAAGTCATGGCATTAGGCTCTTTTCCTGCTGCTATGACTTTTATTTCTTTTTCTTCCAAATCAATAATCCTTACAACACCGTTCAGATAATCTGATGTAAAAATTTTTTCATGGTATTTCACTATGCCCCTTGGCATACCTGACATATGGATTTTCCTTTCTTCTTTCAGTTCATGAATATTTAAAATGCTTATAGAGTTTCCGCAAAAATTTGAAACATATAAATACTCATTGTCTTCAAATAAATCTACAGGAGAAAACCCAGCCTTTATTTTATAAACTAATTCCAAGCTATCTAATGATATTATTCCTACATATCCTTCTTTGTCATATCCAAGATAACTCATGCATACATATAAATAGTCATTATTATTTGACAGACTTATTTTTATGGGAGTGTTTTCTACTGTGATTCTTTTTATTTCCTTCTTATTCCTCAAATCAATTACAGAAATACTATCATCTCCCATATTGCTTACAAAAGCAAGTTTTTTCTTTTCATAAATAGTAATATTATGTGGAAATATTCCTACAGGAATATTAAAACTTATTTTTTCATTTTCTAAATCATATACTATAACAGAATTCGATTCTCCACATGTCACAAAAAAATTGTTTTCATACTGCACAACATCGTTTGGATAAGCACCTACATATATATTGCTATACCTATCCCTAAAATATTCTTCATCAGTATTACTTTCAAAAACTGACCTGTCAATAATTGAAATAGTTCCATTATAGTTATTTGCAGTAACAATCTTATCTTTATATAGTGTTATTTCATGTGGTCCAAAGGATTTTTCGCTGCCTGACAGAATATAATTTCTCAATTCTAATGATTCAGTATCAATCCTGCTGAGCATATCTGATCCAGTGCTACACAAAATAATATAACTCATTTTTTTCCTCCATGTAAAATTATCATATTTGTTATTAATATATTCCCTCTCTGCTGTAATGGTACAACTAATTCATTCTAATTCCTTTATTTATTGACAAAATCCCTCTATAATATTATATAAGAAATATTATATTCTTTTAAAATTAATAAGTATCAATGAAAGGAAGTATTAAAAATGTACTCATATAAGACATCTGGAGTATGCTCTTCAACAATTAACTTAGAAATTGAAAATAACATAATTAAAAGTGTAGAATTCATAGGTGGATGTTCAGGAAACCTTTCTGGAATAAGCCGACTTATCACAGGAATGAATGTAGATGATGTAATCAACAAATTACAAGGTACTGACTGTAGAAACAGGGGAACATCATGCCCTGACCAGTTAGCAAAAGCACTAATAAGCTGGAAAGAAAATAATTAAAAAAACTGCTGCATATTAGAAATTTATTTTTCTATGTGCAGCAGTTTCTTATTTACAATTTTTATTTCTATTGGATATATTCTTCACGTTCATTAGATAACAGCATTAATGTATTGCCTATTTCATCTAAAATATCCCTATAACTTAATATTACCTTAATTGATATATGCTCATAATCATCGCTTATGGATTCTATTCTGCCATAGAACCATTTGCCATTGTCAATGAGATTTATTAATATTTCTCCTAAATCATCTGGCACTGTTCCAATAACTAATCCTTTATCTGTAGTTACAAGTACAGTCTCTGAATCATCTTCAGCAATTTCTGGATCATTTACTAGATAAACAATATCATTTTCCTTTATTTTATTGAATAATGATGAACGATCATATCTATCATTTCCTGAAATCTCAATTGATTTCATATATGTGTCTCTTACATGTGGTACCATATCAGTAAAGTCACTGACATTAATTATTCTTTTTTCTTTTTTCTTTTCATCTGATATTAAAGATATTAAACCTCTTCTTACTTCTGGTATCATTTCAAGGGATAATACCTCTTTTATATATTTTTCTTCTTCATCACTAAATTCACCTTTGAATTTTTCAAGATTAGTGACTGCCTGAAGTCTTGTCTCAATTAATTGGGCTTTTACAGCCTTCATATTAAATCCTTTATAATCTTCTTTAAAGTCTTCATAATCCATATATTTTGTTATGATAAAAAAACATATGTGTTCTATATCATCGTAGGATAGTTTCGACAAAACGAATTCACCTGGACCAGATGTAATGTCGTTTATATTTAAAGAATTCATGCCTGTATCAAATGCACATAGCTTTATACTCTTGCTTCCAGCCGTAAATGCATATTTATATAATAATGCATTTCTGAAATCTCTCTTTAAAATCAATTCAAAATCTTTCTTCTTTAACTTAAAGCCTGTTTTTTCAACACAGGTAATCAATACACTTGTTTCTATTTCTATATTATCTGTTTCTTTTTCAATAACTTCTTTCCATTTTTCTTTATTACAAATATAATTGCATTTATCTATAATATTTTTATATTTGTTATATAAACTGGCTTGAAGATTTATTTTCTTTTCCTTATAATACTCAATAATATCAGCTTCAATAGAATATAATATAGAAATTACTATATATAATGAATAAATACCTCCTGTATATTTATCAATAATATCAAGAAGTTTAGTGCAGACTTCTGCCTCATCTTGTATTTCACTTACTTCATAATCTGAAAGCATAATACTCAATGATTTTGACAATTTTTCGATTTTTTCTTTTGAAAATTTAGTTTTATTTATATAATCAAGGATATTTACAGAAAGAATACTTAAATATACAAGTTCACTTACTGCCACATCATTATTGCATCCTTCTTCAATCATCCATTCAATAATATCATAGCTAACTGGTTTTAAATGCAATACTGCAAAAAATTTTGCATATCCATGTGTCTTTTTAGCTATATTAAAAAAAACGCTATTTGGTATTCTCATAAATTCATATGCATTAAGTACATAAAATAAATATTCATTATGAATCGAATATACTTTTAATATGTCTATAATATTCTGGCTTCTTACTAATGGTGCAAGTACAAGTGCTGCTTTTACAGACTCACTGCACTTACTCTGAGTAAGAATATTTATTATCAATTTTTCAATAAATATTCTTCTCTCTTCATTTTCACAGAGTGCAATAAACAATTTTAATATACATTCATGATAATTAATTACTGGATTCAGTGTGAGATACCCTTCAAGTGAATCAATATTATCCCTTCCCTGTGATATGTTTAAAAATATTTCTGCAAAATCATCTGCCAGTCTATTTTTTTCATATAGCTTTAATTCTTTAACTTTATGAGATGCAACATTGAATTCCTTAAGTCCTGACTTATCAAAATTCTGATAGCTATATATGTGTCCATTATTATTTATATAAAAGTTTTTTAATTCATCATAAATACTCATCTCTTTACAGTCCTGATTCATAATTCCAGCCCCCCTTTTATTAAATCAAATCATACCTTATTTTATCATATTATTTTATTATTCTAGTAATTATTTTCCTCATATCACCAATCATATATAAAGATCCACTTACAAGTATTAAAGAATCTTCATCAGCTTCACTTACTGCTTTTTTTATGGCTGTTTCATAATCATCCACTGCTTCTACATTAGAATTAACTTTACTTATTTCATTTTTTAAGTCATAGTTGTTTTCTGCCCTTTCATTATGTGGTGTAAGAGCAAACACTTTTTCAGCCATAGGAGTTATTTCTTCAATCATTTCTCCAACCTGCTTATCTGCCAATATTCCAAGCAGAAGATACATCTTATTATATTTAAAATATTTTCTTACATTATTAGTCAGTGATCTTATACCATCTATGTTATGTGCTCCATCTATTACAATTAGTGGTTTTTTATTCAATGTTTCAAGTCTGCCAATCCATTTTACATCTCTTAAGGCTTCTTCTATTATTCCTTTTTCTAATTTTATATTTTCAACTGAACAAAGTACTTCAACAGCTTTTATGGCAACACTTAAGTTTAATATTTGATGTTCTCCAAGTAATGGCAGATCTACTTTATAAGTATTATTCATTCCTTTTACTTCAACATGCTGGCTTATATTTGCATAGTCTATATCAATAAGCTCTCCATCATCTTTGTTTACCTTATATACTTTGCTGTTTCTTTCTTCTGCTATTTTTAAAATAACTTCTTCAGCTTCTTTCTTTTGAGGATATAAAATGACTGGAACACCTTCTTTAATTATTCCTGCTTTTTCTCCCGCTATTTCACCAAGTGTGTTTCCTAAAAGATTTATATGATCAAGACTGATTGATGTTATTACACTTACTTTTGGTATTATAACATTTGTAGAATCAAGTCTTCCTCCAAGGCCTACTTCTATTACTCCATAATCAACTTTTTCTTCATAAAAATATAAAAACATCATTACTGTAATAATTTCAAATTCAGTTGGATGAGAATATCCATCTTCTATTACTCTGCTTATTGCGCCTTTAACTTTTTCTAATAAATCTACAAGCCTGTCTTTAGGTATATTAATGCCATTTATCTGAATTCTTTCTTCAAATTCTTCAAGATATGGAGATGTGTACATTCCGACCTTAAATCCCATTCCCCTAAGCATTTTGCTTATCATTGCTGTAGTAGAACCTTTTCCATTAGTTCCTGCTACATGTATTAATTTTAATTTTTCATGTGGATTTCCTAATATCTCTAATAATCTATAAGTTCTTTCCAAGCCATAATTAGACCCAAACATTCCTATGCTTCTTATATAATTCATTGCTTCTTCATATGTCATCTTCATATCTCTAAAACCTTCTTTTTCTTTTATTTTCCTAAGTAAATTCTATATTAATTGTCATAATACTTCAAGAAAAGATTGTTTTTATATGTATCAATAAATAAAAGCATTACTAAAAATTAATTTATAGTAATGCTTTATCTGCTAATAATGTATCTTCTTGTTCTTTCTACTGTTATCATCAAAAACCAGAGAAGCAAATATACTTATCAGCATAATAATCATAATAATTAAAACTGAATTTGTAACTGAAATTTCAATTCCAAAAAAGATAGCTACAAGCTTCCATCCTGTAAACATCAAGATAATCCCCACACCATACTTCATAAATCTGAACATATCATTCATTTTTTCAAGTATATAATACATGCTCCTTAAGCCAAGTATAGCAAATATATTAGATGTATATACTATAAATGTATCCGTAGTAATTGAAAATATAGCAGGTATTGAATCTACTGCAAATAACACATCTGAAAATTCTATGACAACAAGCACAGCAAATAGTGGTGTTGCATAAATTGACTTATTCTTCTTTACAAAAAACTTGTTTCCTTCCAATGTATCTGTTATTGGCATTACTTTCTTTAACAGTTTTAATGAAAAGTTATCTTTGAATTCAACATTGCTTTCATGATTAAAAAGCATCTTTATTCCACTATATAAAAGAACTATTCCAAATA
>JBJEJM010000267.1:0-5454 GCA_051878075.1 Clostridium sp.
TACAGCAAAATCCATATTCATTTTTTTTGCTGTATCAATATATAATTCATTGTCCATTTTTCCATCTGAAAGGATTGTATGTGTATGAAAATCTCCCTTATACCATCTGCTTTCTTTGCTGAAGCACTTGTCCCAGTCATAACAGCTTAAACTTAACAAATCTTTTTCTTCTTTACTATAGTCAACCCATATCTCATCTCCAATTTTATCAATATCTTCATTTATCAATTTATCTGATGCTTCTATGATGACATTGTATTTAAGTTTTTTTCTGTTTTTATCAATATTTATTATTATAAGCTTCCACTCACCACTATTTATTGTACCTGGATATGCTCCTATACTGCATTTATCACTTTCCTTTCCTACAGCCAAATTTTTTTTAGAATTAACACTTCTATATTGTAATCTTAAGATATTGTGCGGATCTATCAGCATTAGCTGTGTAAGTGGATTTTTGTTTCCACGTGGTATAAATCTAAGATTTAAATATGTAAAATCTCTATCTATATTAAATTTCTTCACTATTATGTCATTATCAGCTTTAAACTTAAAATTTATTTTAAAATAATCTTTTTTATTTTTTCTATAATATAAAAAATTCATTATATATTCTCCTAAAACTCTTGTTTAGTAATTTAATCTTTAAATATTATTTTTCATATGTATGCATTTTTTCTTATAAGTTCACTTTATGAACACATTAAGATTAGCAGTGTTCGCTGTTCAATTCAACATGTTCATTTATTATCAAAGGTATAATATACAAATTGATTGAATATCCTTATTTTGCTATAATATCTATGAATAAATGAGATTGAGTCAAAATATATAACTTTATACATAAAGATAAATAAAAATAATATTGAAATCAGGTGAAAAAATGAATACTAACGAAAACACAAATAGACTTAAGGAATTATTTTTAGATGAAAGTAATCATGTAATATCTATAGAACAATTAGAAGGAAAATTCAAAGAAATTAAGACTCTTTTTATGACTTATGATTGTGCAATAAAAGAAGTTAAAACAAAGCTAGAAATATTGGATTCTGAATTTAAGTCAAAAAGTGAACGAAATCCTATAGAATATATGAAATCAAGGGTAAAATCTCCTGAAAGTATAATAAGAAAGCTTTTGAAAAAGGGTGAAAAGATAACTCCAGACTCTATTAAAGAAAATCTAAATGATATTGCTGGAATAAGGGTTGTATGTTCTTTTATTGAAGATATATATAATATTGCAGATATGCTTAAAAGCCAGAGTGACATTACATTAATAAAAGAAAAAGACTATATAAAGCATCCAAAAGCTAATGGATATAGAAGCCTTCACCTTGTTCTTGAAATTCCTATATTCTTTTCACAGCATGTTGAAAATATAAGGGTTGAAGTTCAGATAAGAACAATTGCCATGGATTTTTGGGCAAGCCTTGAACACAAATTATATTACAAATCTATTGGAAATCCTGAATCAAATGTTGCAGTTGAATTAAAGGAATGTGCTGATATTATTGCATCTACAGATATGAAAATGCAGAGAATACAAAAAAAAGTTGAAAAATTATAAGTGCTGCCACATTTGGCAGCACTTATTTAATGTCTAATCATATTATTCAGTGTATGAAAATTTATTTTACTTTAAATATTACTATTTAATTTCTATATGATCTCCATGGCTATGTCCTTTTGTAGTAATCTTCTCTAATCCATGCTTTACCCTGTAATCATTTATTGCTTCATGAATTGCTTCTTCTGCTAAAACTGAACAGTGCATTTTTACTGGTGGAAGTCCGTCTAATGCTTCTGCAACTGCCTGATTAGTCAACTCCCATGCTTCGTCAATACTCTTTCCTTTTATAAGTTCAGTAGCCATAGATGATGATGCAATTGCTGAACCACATCCAAAAGTCTTGAATTTAACATCTTTTATTATATTGTCCTCAACTTTTAAATATATCTTCATTATATCGCCACATTTAGCGTTTCCGACTTCTCCTATACCATCTGCATTTTCTATTTCTCCTACATTTCTAGGATTTTGGAAATGTTCATAAACCTTATCACTATAAATCATATTAATTTTCCCCTTTCTTGCTCTTTATAAAATCTTCCCATAATGGTGACATATTTCTTAATCTTTCTATTATTGGCGGCAATACCTCCAATACATAATCTATGTCTTCTTCAGTTGTCTTTTCACCTAATGTAAGTCTTAATGATCCATGAGCCAGTTCATGTGGAACTCCTATTGCAAGAAGTACATGAGATGGGTCAAGAGAGCCTGATGTACATGCACTTCCGCTTGAAGCACATACTCCCTTAAAATCTAATGAAAGAAGTATAGATTCTCCTTCGATATATTTAAATCTTACATTAACATTTCCAGGCAGTCTGTCTTTTCCCCTTGGTCCGTTAAGTGTTGTATAAGGTATCTTCAAAAGTCCATCTATTAATTTTTCTCTTAATTCGGTAAGTCTTTCAATATGTTCATTTAATTTTTCCTGTGCAATTTCTATTGCTTTTCCTATACCTACTACTCCTGCCACATTTTCAGTTCCAGCTCTTCTGCCTCTTTCCTGTCCACCTCCATGAATAAGGTTTTCTATTTTAATTCCTTTTTTAATATATATTGCACCTACACCTTTAGGTCCATATATCTTATGCCCTGCTAATGATAATAAGTCTATATTCATATCCTGAACATCTATTGGGACATTTCCTACAGCCTGTACAGCATCAGTATGGAATATTACTTTTCTTTCCCTGCATATTTTACCTATTTCTTTTATCTTCTGGATAGTTCCTATTTCATTATTAGCAAACATGATTGAAACTAATATAGTTTTATCTGTAATTGCATTTTTCAATTCTTCTAAATCTATGAATCCTTCCTTATCTACGTCAAGATAAGTAACTTCGAATCCTAACTTTTCTAGGAATTCACAGCTGTGAAGTATTGCGTGATGTTCAATCTTAGTTGTTATAATATGATTTCCCTTATTTCTATGAGCAAATGCAATTCCTTTTAATGCCCAGTTATCTCCTTCAGATCCACCACCTGTAAAATATACTTCTTCAGGTGTACAGTTAAGTGCATCTGCTACCTGTTTTCTTGCTTTATCTACAGCTCTCTGTGTATCTCTTGCCAATCCATAAAATGATGATGGATTTCCAAATTTCTCTGTGAAATATGGCTTCATTTCTTCAAATACTTCTGGCTTTACATATGTTGTTGCTGAGTTATCTAAATATACTGTTTTCATGTGTTATATCACTCCTGTCTAAAATCTCTATTCCTTTATAATTAATTTTATTGTAGTCATTTAATATATCCTGAAGGGTTATTGAGTTTAAAACATCTTCTATGCTTTTTTTTACTTTTTTCCATAATACTTTTGAAGCACATTTTTCAATTCTGCTGCACGGAATTCCATCTGTGCAGTCTGCAATTTCTATTGGTCCTTCAAGTAAATTCAATATTTCCCCTACAGTTATTTCCTCTGGTTTTCTTGCCAGAACATATCCACCCTTTGCCCCTCTTGTACTTTTTATTAAATTTCCATTTTTCAGGAATATAAAAAGCTGTTCTAAATAACATGCAGATATACCTTCCATTTTTGAAATTACATTTATAGATAGAGGGGTCTTATTTCCACTAGATGCTAAGGCTACCATTGCTCTGACACCATATTTGCTTTTAGTTGACAGCTTCAAAGTTTTTACCTCCCACTCTCTAAAATATTTAGTTATTCTCAAATCCCCTGTCATATAGGTACAGACTGTTTTTACTCTGTGCCTCCCATAAATAAAATAAATGTATTTATATAAGTTATATATCTATCCTCAAATTAGTATAACTTATTAATCAGATAAATCTTATCAACTTTATATGATTTATTATAGTTCCCTTTTTATTATATGTCAATCATTTTATTCCATAAAAACCTTAATTATCCATAAAAAAATTTTAACATTTTCTTATTTAGTTATAAATATTGATTTATTGAACAAAATAATGGAATAGATAATAGCGCTTATTTAAATATAAATTTAGGAGAAAGCATAGTATGAATAATAACGAAAGAAATACACTGGGAAGTGCGCCAGTAAATAAACTGCTTGTAAAGTTTGCTGTTCCAAGCATTATAGCTATGATTGTAAGTGCACTTTATAATATTGTAGACCAGCTTTTTATAGGAAGGAGTGTTGGTACACTAGGCAATGCTGCAACCAATATAGTCTATCCATTAAGTACATCATGTATTGCACTTGCACTATTATTAGGTATTGGTGGAGCTTCAGCCTTTAATATTGCTATGGGGGCAGGAAAAAAAGAAGATGCTGCTTATTATATAGGAAATGCAGCTGCTCTGTTAATTTTAAGTGGTGTGATTTTATGTCTTATAGTCCAGCTGTTTACAAGACATCTTTTAAAATTCTTTGGAGCACCTGATGATGTTATGCCTTATGCTGCATCTTATACATACATTGTATCATTTGGTTTTCCATTTCTTATTTTTGCAACAGGTGGAGGACATCTTATCCGAGCTGATGGCAGTCCAAAATACACAATGATATGTAATCTTACAGGTGCATTGATAAACACAATATTAGATCCACTGCTCATCTTTGGACTGGATTTAGGTATGGCTGGTGCTGCAATTGCAACAATAATTGGGCAGATATGTTCGGCAATTCTTGTACTAGGATACATATGTTATTATAAGACAGTAAATCTTAAGAAAAAGCATTTTAAAATAAAGCCTCAATATACAAAGAAAATTATTTCACTTGGAGCATCACCTTTTATAAACCAGATTGCAATGATGACTACCCAGATTATCATGAATCAGTCACTTACATATTATGGTGCGCTTTCACCATATGGTGAAGCAATACCTCTTGCGTGCTCTGGAATTATAGCTAAAGTAAATATGCTGTTTTTTTCAATAATAATAGGTATATCCCAGGGTCTTCAGCCTATTGTAAGCTTTAATTATGGAGCTAGAAAATATGACCGTGTTAAAAGTTCATATATCCTTGCAATGAAAACAGCATTCCTGATTTCTATAACTGCCTTTCTCATATTTCAGTTTTTTCCAAGGCAGATTGTATCACTATTTGGATCAGGTTCAGAATTGTATTATGAGTTTGCAGTATCATATTTCAGGATATTTCTGTTCTTCACATTTTTAAACTTTATACAGCCAATTACTTCAAACTTTTTTACAGCTATTGAAAAGCCAGGTAAGGGTATTCTTCTTTCACTTACAAGACAGATTATATTTTTATTGCCATTAATGATTATTTTTCCTTTATTCATAGGCATTGATGGAATAATGTATTCAGGTCCTGTATCTGATTTTATGGCTGCTGTTACTGGAATATTCCTTGTATACTTTGAACTGAAGAGACTTAATTAATAAACTGCTGCATTATAGATTATAACTT
>JBJEJM010000267.1:5554-10087 GCA_051878075.1 Clostridium sp.
TACTTTGAACTGAAGAGACTTAATTAATAAACTGCTGCATTATAGATTATAACTTATATCTTTATAATATTGATTTAAAAAATTCAAATACTATATAAGATAGAAGTTGATTTCTTTATGCAGCAGTTCTATTCTCAATTACAAATTCATCTTTCACATTTCAATCTTTAATTCACTTTTAACTTATTTTATAACAAAACAAATAAGTTAATTATAAATATCAGAAAATTCTATATCGAATTTTTCAACTTTAGAATTCATACTTTTTCCCCATGGATAACTTGATTTTACGTTCATAATTTTTCTTATAGGCAGTTCAATGCAGAATTCTGTTCCTTTGTTAACATTAGGATTTATATATATTATTCCCTTATGCATTTCCACAAGGGATTTGACAAGGGCTAGTCCAATTCCACTGCCTTCCCTGCTTCTTGTAAGAAGATTTTCTGCCTGTGTAAATCTCTTAAATACTTTATCAAAATCATAAACACTTAATGGATCTCCATCATTCCCCATTCTTATGATTAGTTTATTACATGTGCAATTTACTTCTATATTCACATATATATTGCCATTATCATAAGTATACTTTATTGCATTAGATAGAATATTCAAAATTATTCTTTCTATCTTGTCTGGATCGCATGCAGTTATTATTTCTTCTTCTTCAGTATCAAAAACTATATTTCTTTTTTTATCCTTTATATATACAGCTACTGACTGAACTATATTTTCTACTACTTCTACAATATTATAATTATCTATATTAAGTTCATAAAAGCCTCCATCTATTTTTGTCAGATCAATCATATTGTTGGATAACTTCAATAGCCTGTATGAATTTTGTTTTATATTATTTACATACCGTTTAAATGTTTTATATTCAGGATACTCTCCATTTACCTCCATATAATTCAATATTACCTGTACAGTTGATAATATCATATTTAGAGGTGTTTTGAATTCATGAGATAAATTTGCGAAAAATTCTGTTTTAAGACTCTCTACTTCAACAATCTGCTCCAGCTGTTCCTTCTTCTTTTGTGCTTCCATTCTCTTTTTTAATTCTTTATTTAAATTATCTGTAAGTATTTTGGTATTTTGCATAAATGATAGTACAAGGCAATTATATTTTATAAATTCTTCTTTTATTTCCTTAGGCTTATTTTTATAATAAATATGTATACATCCTAACAGTTTATTATTATTCTTTAGAAGATATATATATTTAATAGAATTATCACTTAATATTTCATTTATTGTACACTCTATATTGTTATAATACTCATTTTTAATTTCATCTTCTATTTTGTACGTGTTTCTGAATAACATATTATTTTTTCCAAGATGCTTATTTAAATTCATGACTCTTTCAGATTTATCATATAAATATAATGCAACATCTTCTGCATCAGTTGTTTCTTTCAGATTAGTAAGAATTTCATTATTTACTGTGTTTGTATTAAGATCCATTGTATTATTCATAATTGTTCCTGAGTTTCGTATTATATACTTTGAAACAGAGTTATCTATTTCTACAAATTTTGCTATTCCAGCAATTAATTTTTCATTTGTTTTACTATCATATATTATTGATTTGAATAATTCATAAGCTGTCTCAATATCGCCTTTTACTAGCTTGTCCTCTATAAAAGTTCCCTTACCCCTGCGTAGAACCATTCTGTCACCATCTACACATATTTTTGCCATTTCTTTGCTTCTGAAGTCATAATCTTTTTTGCCAATAATGTCTTCTTTCTTCAATCCAACTCTATCAGCAGATGCTTTATTGGCATATCTATATTTACCATCAACATCTTTTATATAAACTTCGTATGGTATACTGTCTAATAACTGTTCAAGTTCTTCAATTGTATAGTTCCTTTTAATTTTTTGTTGAAAGCACATCATATTCTCCTTTTATTTATAAAATAATAATCCATGCAAAACATTTTTCTATAATAAATTACAAATAATTTATCATATATATATATTTCTCATTAATCACATTTTATATTATACCATAAATATTGTGTTTTTCTACCATTTTAATAGTAAAACTAGTTATACATGAAAATGATGTTGTAAATTCGTATTAATAGCTAAAAATATCTAATTTTTCACTCTAAATTCTAATCTAAACTATAATAAATTTTAATATAAATAATAAAAGCAGACAGATAAATATCCATCTACTTTTATTCTAATCTAATATTCTATTCCTATTCTTGATTCAACACCATTATCAAATGGATGCTTTATCTTCTTTATTTCTGAAACATAATCTGCTTTATCAATAAGTTCTTTAGATGGATTTCTTCCTGTCATTACAACTTCCAATTTTTCAGGTTTGTTATTTAAGAAATCCAGAACTTTTTCTTCTGAAACAAATTTATTTGACATGGCTGACATTATTTCATCAAGAATAATCATATCAGCATCTTTTTTTACAGCTTCTTCTATAGAATTATTAAAAAGCATTGTATATTCTTCTTCTGCTTTCTTCTTTGTTTCATCATCCATATTCCATGAAAAGCCGAAATGATCTTTGCATACTCTTACATCAATATTATCAATATCATTTAATATCTTCAATTCATTTGATGTTCCATCTTTCATGAATTGAACAAAAATCACCTTCATAAGATGACCTGCTCCTCTTATTGCAAGTCCTGCTGCTGCTGTAGTTTTTCCTTTACCGTCACCACAGTAAATGTGGATAAGTCCTCTCATTATATTACTTCCTTTCATTAATATGCTCTTTTATTAACTAGTATTTACATATGCTAGTAAAATTATATTTATTATTTCTAATAATCTTGCTTTTGCTACTCAAAAGGATATACTAATCCAATTTGATTTCTTATTTCATCCATAACATACGCTAAATTAAGTGTCATCTCATGTGATGCTATGGTACTTTCAATAAGATTATTTTCTATGCATCTGCCTGCCTCTATAATTTCATATTTATATCCTGTACCAGAATACTTATCTTCAAATTTTTCTTCTTTCTCATTTGTATATAAATAAGCTGTCTTTGCTTTTGAGAAATCTGGAATTACTATTTTTCCTTTATCTCCATATATAACTGCACTATTATCTGTATCACATGCTATAGAACATGTTAATGACGCTACTGCTCCATTGCTATATTCAAGATTTATTACATCAGTTTCATCAACACCTGTCTTAGTCATTACTGCATTTGAAGTTATTTTATCACATACTGAATTCATAATAAAATCTGATATAAGCAGCGTATATATCCCAACATCTAGTAATGCGCCTCCTGCAAGTTCTGGGCTGTATAATCTTGAATCAGGATTTCCATCACCTTTAAATCCAAAATTAGCAGTTATGAGCTTAACTTTTCCTATTTCATTACTATCAATCCAGCTTTTAGCTTTTTTAATAGCTGGCAGAAACATCGTCCAAAGTGCTTCCATTACAAATATATTATTTCCCTTGGCAAGATCTAAAATTCTTTTGCTACTTTCATAATTATATGAAAAAGGTTTTTCACACAATACATGCTTTTTATAATAAATACATTTTTCTGCAAACTCCATATGATAGTTGTGTGGCGTTGCAATATAAACAGCATCCATATCATTATCATTTAAAAATTCATCTATGCTGCAATATACTTTATCTATATTATATTCATCTGCAAATTTTTCTGACTTATCCCTGCTTCTTCCGTATACTGAAACTAGTTTTCCGTTTTCAGTATTTCCTATTTCATTAGCAAATGCATGAGCAATAGCTCCAGGTCCTATTATTCCCCATCTCACCATAACTTAATTTATGCCATACTAAGTGGCACTTCCGTTGCCAAAACTTTATAAAACTTTATAAAGCATGTTTAATTCCTTATTCAACGTGTTCTATTTTGTCTTGATAAACCATAGACTACTTTAGTTTATATAACACTCCAAAGGCGTAAATTCGAGTACAACGCACCCTACATATTAGCTATATCTTTTAAGTGATTAAATTGCTAATTTATATCTACTAAGATTAATGCTTGCATTTAAATCTCTATCAATATTTATATCAGACAATTTACGGTGAATAAGTTTTATCTGCTTTTCAAGTTTTGCAATGTTCTTAGTTTTGACATACTCCTTTCCTTTTTTATTTTTTTCATACTTTCTTGAACATTGTCTTTGTTTTCTTTTTAAAGATTTTTTCAATCTTTTGACTTCTTTAGTTTTATTTATATTTTTAAAAATCATCCCATTACTGCATACAGTTAAATTCTTAACTCCTGCATCAATACCTAGACTTTCATCAGTTAATTGAATGATAGGTTTCTCTGTTTCGATACCTACAGATAGATACCAATACTTATTGTCATAGCTGATTCTTGGATTAGTATATTTAATATTCATTGGTATTTGTTCTTTAGTTTTTATTTTCAATTAATACTGATTTTTCTTTAACTTTAAGCTTTGACGTATCATTATAAAATGATGGTTTAGATTTCTTTCTGCTTTTATATTTAGGGAAAGCAGAAATTCCTTTAAA
>JBJEJM010000268.1:0-9922 GCA_051878075.1 Clostridium sp.
TCATATCAGCAATTTAACTGATATGAAAATTTTTTTATTTATTGAGAAATTACAGCTCTATTTATTTTATATTATTAATATTTTTCATTATAATTAATAATAAACAAGAAAAAAAAGTAATAATTATAAAAGATTTGAAATTTTTGATATAATATTTTATGAAAAAGTGATAACATATATTAAGAAGATTATTTTAAAAGAAGAGGAATAACATGAAGAATATTATAAAGGATTTTAAGATAATAAGTATTGCTTTGTTATTTAGTCTACTATATTTTAGTATTATAAGAGAAAGATTTGATATTTTTAAAATTCTATATACAATAGATAGATTAATTATATATTCTTTTTCAATTAATATAATTATAGTCATATATAATATAAGATTGAAATGTATTAATAATTTATATAAATATTTGTCAATAAATTTTATAGCAATGGGTATAACTTCACTAGCATATATCTGTTTTTTTAATCAAGCAAGTACAGATATTAATTTTTTGAATAGCTGTACATTCATGGAACTATTTTCCTATGTATTTGAAGCTATTTTTATGATTTATTGTTTTTATAAAGCAGATAAGAAAATCAACTATAGAAATTTTCTTATAGGAATAATGTTAATGAATATAGGTGTAGTGTATTTGTGTTCATTATTAAGTTTTTTATCCTTTGAAAGTCTGAAAACAAGTAAAATTATATATTTAATTTTGGAATTAAATATATTAGATGTACTTCTCTATATATATCTTTTAAAATTAATTAATAAGCAGAGAGATTACATCACAGATAATATGCATATTTATTTAAAAATATATATATACATAAAAATTATGAGCATAATAAGTTCAGGCATTTTACTTATCAATAACAGCTATCACATTAATATAATTCACTACATATTAAGAATATCATCGAATTATTATATAATAAAAATGATTGTAATTGAGATGATAAAGAATCCAAATGAAGATATGTATAAAAAATTATCAAAAAAATCGCATGAACTTGAAGCAACTATTGCTGAATTAAAGAAAACTATTAAAGATAAAGATAAGTTATATAACAACTTTGAAAAAAGGACAAAGCAGGAAGAAATAAAGAATGAAATATTATCTAATATTTCTCATGAATTTAAAACTCCTGTAAATGTAATATATTCTGCTGTACAGACTCAGGATCTTATAAAAGATAAAGCAAGTATAGATGAAATAGTAAAGTATAATAAAATAATAAAACAGAACTGCAATAGGCTTACACGGCTTATAAATAATTTTATTGATACATCAAGATTTAATAAAGACAATGTAAAAGGTGAATTCGTGTGTAAAAATATTGTTGAGATTACAGAATATCTAACAATGGCTGTTGTTCCATTTGCAAAAAGCAAAAGACTTAATTTAATATTTGATACTTCAGACGAAGAAATGTATTGTATGATAGATAAAGAATTATACGACAGGCTTATTTTAAATCTTTTATCTAATTCTATAAAGTATAGCAGGACTAATGGTAATATCAAAGTAGAATTAATGGATTTGGGAGAGTTTATTCAAATATTGGTTGAAGATGATGGAATAGGAATAGATAAGTATAATTTAAAAGAGATATTCAGCAGGTTTGAAAGAGTGGACAAGTCTTATTCAAGAAATACAGAGGGATGTGGCCTTGGATTAAATATTGTAAAAAATATAGTAAATATACATGAAGGAACTATAGAGGTTCAAAGTAAAAAAGAAGAAGGTACAAAAGTTTTTATAAAGCTGCCTAAGTATGAAGGTAAAATTGATGAGAATATGGAAACATGCCATAGATTAGAAGACAATAAATATGTTAAATACGAAGTAGAAGTAGAAATGTCAGATATATATTAAAAATAAGTTTTAAATTTTACTGCATAATATTTGTAATAATGTTTAGTATTGTATAAAATAATTGCTAGATTGCATAATAGAAATAAAAAAATTTATAAATATTAAAATTAATACAATAAGATTTTTCAAAAGAAACTGTTATGACCACAATTAAAAGTTGATGGCATGGCAGTTTTATTTTACATTTATGGAAATTGAAAGTATAATATTCATATCCCCAGGGGGTGGATATGAAAGGAGATATTAGTTTTGAAAAAGCATCATCATGAAAGTAAAAAACAAGTAATCAATAGAATGTCACGTGCAATAGGACATATGCAGGCAATAAAAAAAATGATTGAAGAAGACAGAGACTGCAGTGAAGTTCTTATACAAATTGCAGCTGTAAGAAGTGCAATAAATAATGTTGGGAAAATAATATTAAAAGATCACATTAATCATTGTGTTGTAGATGCGGTGGAAAATGATGATAAGAAAGTTTTAGAGGAGTTAAATGATGCAATTAATAAATTCATTAAATAATTGTTATTAAATTAAATATAGAAAATTAATTAGGAGGATTGGAATGGGGAAAAATATAAAATATATATCTATATTTTCTGCTATAGGTGCAGCACTTTTATATGCACTTAGTTCACCAGTATCAAAGCTTTTGCTTGATAAAATACCAGAAACTATAATGGCAGGCATCTTATATATTGGTGCAGGGGTAGGGATATCAATAATATCATTTATACAGAGGGTTTATTCAAAGGATAAGCATGAGGAAACTCTGAGCAAAGGAGATACGAAGTATGTTTTAGGAATGATTCTACTCGATATAGCGGCTCCTATATTACTTATGACAGGTCTTAAAATAACTACAGCAGCTAATGCATCACTTCTTAATAATTTTGAAATTGCAGCAACATCAATCATAGCCATGTGTATATTTCATGAAAAAATCTCAAAAAAGCTTTGGATAGGAATAGGATTTATAACACTTGCAAGTATACTTCTATCTATTGAGGATGCTGGCAGTTTTTCATTTTCATTAGGTTCTATTTTTGTATTGGGAGCATGCGTATGCTGGGGATTTGAAAATAATTGTACAAAAATGATATCAGAAAAGAATCCTGTTCAAATTGTTCAGATTAAAGGTTTTTTTTCAGGAGCAGGATCTATTATAGTAGGGTTGATTTTAGGACAGAAGCTTGATTTAAATATATACATGATTGAAGCAGCATTTTTAGGATTTATTTCTTATGGACTCAGCATTACATTATATATTTATGCACAGAGAAAACTTGGAGCTGCGAAAACAAGTGCATATTATGCACTGTCACCATTTATAAGTTCAATATTATCACTTATAATTTTCAGGGAGATTCCCTCTTCTTTATTTTTAGGTGCAGCTGTTTTTATGGCAGTCGGTGTATTTTTTATAACCCATGATTCAGACAGTGAGGATGTTTATCATCATCATGACAATATATATTCAATTGATTTTTATGCATATAATTCAAATTTGAAAAATATAAATACACAATTCAAAGTATGCTTTGCTTTTATTGTACTGTTATTATGTATTTTAGCAGATAATGTGTATGTTTCATCAATTATTGTAATATCAATGGGATTTATCACAATATACATTGGAGGACTTAAATTCCATGAATATATTTCACTTATGACCATACCAATAATATTTATGCTGTTAGGAAGCATTGCCATAGCAGCTGGAGCTTCATTTACTACTACAGGACAGTATAATTTAAATGTTTTAGGACTGAATATATATACTTCAAATGAAAGTCTGCTAAGAACATTTAAAGTTTCTATGACAGCACTGGGCGCTGTGAGTTCAATGTATATGATGACATTGTCTACTAATACAAGTGAAATAATTTCAGTACTAAGAAAAATACATATGCCAAAACTCATAATTGAATTAATGAATATGATATACAGATTTATATTCATATTGATGGACGTTCAGTGCAAAATGAAAAATTCGGCACAATCAAGGCTGGGATATGTAGATTTTAAAACATCATGCTATTCTTTTGGAAGCACTGCATCAAATCTGCTTATTGTATCTTTGAAAAAGGCAAATGCATATTATGATTCAATGGAAGCAAGATGCTATGATGGGGACATGCTTTTTCTTGAGGAAGAGAAGAAAATAAACAATTTTTATGTAATTTTATCAGCAGCATATATTTTTATACTTATGTTTATCTGGTATATTACCAAATAATTAATTAAATATAAGAAGGGGATGTAAAGAAAATTTGAAAAAAACACAGCCAATTTTACAAATAAGAGAATTAAACTATGCTTACAGCGGTCAAAGAAATAGCTTAAGCAACATAAATCTGAATATTTATGAAGGACAGAAGATTGCTGTATTAGGATCAAATGGAGCTGGAAAATCAACATTCTTTTTAAATATTAATGGTGTGCTTACACCTAAAAGTGGTGAAATAATTTATAAGGGAAAAGTAATTAAAAAAGAGAATTTAAATGAATTAAGAAAAAATGTAGGCATAGTATTTCAAGATGCAGATAATCAGATTATAGCTTCAACAGTTCTTTCAGAAGTATCTTTCGGGCCTATGAACTTAAAACTGTCTAAAGATGAAGTGATAAAAAGAGTAAATGAAGCTTTAGATTATATGAATATTTCAGAATTTAGGGATAGACCTCCACATTATCTTAGCGGCGGAGAAAAAAAGAGGGTGAGTATTGCAGATATAATTGCAATGAAAAGTGATGTGATAATTTTTGATGAACCTACAGCAGCATTAGATCCATTAAACGTATCAATGCTTGAAGAAGTTCTGGAAAAGCTGAGCAGTGAAAACAAGACACTCATTATTTCAACACATGATGTAGACTTTGCATATAGATGGGCTGAGAGAGTAGTAGTCTTTTCAGAAGGGAAAATTATTGCTGATGGAACTCCTCTTGAGATATTCAAAAATGAAGATATTATTAAAACAGCAAATTTAAAACATCCTATAATGCTGGATGTTTATGAAACATTATTAAATGCTGGAATAATAAAAGTCCATAAAGAATATCCTAAAAGTATAAATGAATTTAGAAATATATTTTAAATAATTTTTGTAATTAATTAAATCTAGTTGAAAATAAGTATATTATATTAAATAAAGATATATATTGACAATGATTGGAGTTTGGTTATAAAATAAGCTTTAGAGTAGCGATACTATTTAATACAAATAAATAACTATAAGAGGTGCCTGTGGTAGCTTTATGCACAGGATAATAGGGAAAAGAGTGAAAATCTCTTACGGTCCCGCCGCTGTAATGGTGTAATCATATCTTATATTTAGTCACTGGGAAACTGGGAAGGCAGGGTATGATATTTGAAACCAGAGTCAGAAGACCTGCCTCTTATATCGTTTCTACATTATTACGAGCGATGATAATGTTTAGAAGTATTTATATAAGTGGATGTTAAAATAATTTAATCTGTTTTAAAGTATATGATTTAAGGCAATAATTAAATTTAAAATATTCATTTTATTATAAATGGAACAGGAAAGAATAAGATGCTTTTCTAATGAACGGGAATCATTAGATTAAGGTGTCTTTTTTTATTTTTAATAGTGTAAATGCTCTATAAAAATATATTTGAAGGGGGACAAATAAATGAATAAACCAACAAAACTCATCAAAATGGCAATATTATTTGCACTTATTTTTGGAATAATGCCAGCAGCAAATGCAATGCATATTATGGAAGGATATCTTCCAGTAAAATACTGCGTAGCCTGGGGGATTATTTGTTTACCATTTTTAATTGGGGGATTTTCATCAATAAATAATAGTTTAAAAAAAGATAGAAAATCTATTACTATCCTGGCTATGGCTGGTGCATTTATTTTTGTTATTTCATCTCTTAAGATTCCTTCAGTTACAGGAAGCTGTTCACATATGACAGGGACAGGGCTTGGAGCAATATTATTTGGTCCATTGGCAGTAAGTATATTAGGTATCATAGTTTTAATATTTCAGGCAGTATTACTTGCACATGGGGGAATTACGACTCTTGGAGCAAATACTTTTTCAATGGCTATTGCAGGACCAGTTTTATCATTTGGAATTTATAGATTATGTAAAAAATTAAATGTAAATAGAAAAGCAGGAGTATTTTTAGCAGCTTCAATAGGAGATTTATTTACTTACTGTGTAACAAGTTTTCAGCTTGCAATGGCTTATCCATCAGCAGAAGGCGGAGTTATGGCTTCAGCAGTAAAATTTTTAGGAGTATTTGCACCTACACAGCTTCCGCTTGCAATAGTTGAAGGAATATTGACAGTTGTAGTTATTATAGGTCTTGAAACATATGCTCAATCTGAATTGACAAGTATAGGTTTCTTAAGGGGGGATAAGTAGGATGAGTAAAAATAAGAAAACAGTTATTATTTTATTGATAATAGCATTAGCAATTGCTATAATACCTCTTTTTGCATTAAAAGGTGCTGAATTTGGAGGATCTGATGATGCAGGAAGTGAAATGGTTGAAGAAATAAATGGTGAATCTTATGAGCCATGGTTTAAGCCTGTTATGGAAACACTTATTGATGGTGAACTTCCAGGAGAAATTGAAAGCTTATTATTTTGTTTACAGACTGGTATAGGTGTGGGAATTTTTTCATTTTTCATGGGAAGATTTGTTGAAAGAAAAAAGATAGAGAACAGCCATATAAGATAAATAATAAAGGGGATGCATACAGCTCTTCATGTGTGTATTCCCTGAAATTTTATTGAATAAATATATATAGGAGATGAAAATATGACACTCCAACAACTTAAATATGTTATAGAAGTTGCTGATAAAGGTTCAATGAGTGAAGCTGCTAAAAGGCTTTTTGTATCACAGCCAAGTTTATCAAATTCCATAAAGGAACTGGAAAAGGAAATTCATATTAATATATTTGTACGTTCAAATAAAGGAATTGCATTATCAGAAGATGGACGTGAATTTTTAGGATATGCAAGGCAGGTTATAGAACAGAGTAATTTGATTGAAGAGAGATATTGTGGACATAGGAATGTAAAAAAAAGATTCTGTATTTCAACACAGCATTATTCATTTGCAGTGAATGCTTTTGTAGATCTTATTAAGGAGTATGGCGGTAAAGAATATGATTTTACATTGAGAGAAACAAAGACTTATGAAATAATTGATGATGTAAAAAGCCAGAGAAGTGAAATTGGAATTATATATATAAATGATTTTAATGAAAAAGTAATGAATAAGCTTATAAAAGAAAATAACCTTAAATTTGAAGTATTATTTGTAGCAAAGCCCCATGTATTTATAAGCTCTAAGAATCCATTATCTAAAAAAAAGCAGCTTACACTGAATGATCTTGAAGATTATCCTTATTTGTCATTTGAACAAGGTGATTACAATTCATTTTATTTTTCAGAAGAAATTTTAAGTACAATTGAACATAAAAAGAGCATTAAAGTAAGTGATAGAGCAACATTATTTAATCTGCTCATAGGTTTGAATGGATATACTATATGTTCTGGAATAATAAGTGAAGAGCTGAATGGAAAAGATATAATTTCAGTACCCCTTAAAGCAGATGATAATATGAGAATAGGAATTCTTACTCATAAAAATGTAGTACACAGCTGCCTTGGTGAAATTTATATGAAAGTAATAAGGAGATATATAGATAGTCTGCTATAGAATTTAACTATAGCAGACTATATTTTTTTTGTAATTTACGAAGAAGCTATAGTATTTTATAATTTCCTACATAAGGGGGCGAAAAAATGAAAAATACAATTATTGGTTATCCAAGAGTAGGAAAATTAAGAGAATTAAAATTTTGGACAGAAAAATATTTCAAAAAAGAATTATCTTTAGAGGAATTATTAAATAATTCAAAGAAATTAAGAAAGGAACAATGGAATCTTCACAAAGAACAGGGTATAGATTTGATTCCATCAAATGATTTTTCATTTTATGATGGTGTTCTTGATACAGCAGTATTATTAAATGTAATTCCAAATGAATATAAAAATCTTAAGTTAGATGAATTAGATACTTATTTTGCAATGGCAAGAGGATATCAGGGTGAAAAAGGTGATGTAAAGGCATTAGCAATGAAAAAATGGTTTAATACAAACTATCATTACATAGTTCCTGAGGTCTATGATGATACAGAGATAAAACTTGCTGGGAATAAGCCTTTTGAACAATATTTAGAAGCAGATAAACTTGGAATTAAAACAAAGCCAGTTATTACAGGACCTTTTACATTTTTAAAACTTGCGAAATTCAAAGGCAGAAAAAATGCAGGAGATTATGTAAATCAAATTATAGAAGCATATAGTGAAATTCTTAAGAAATTTAATAAATTAGGTGCGGAATTTGTACAATTTGATGAGCCTATATTAGTAACGGATCTTACAAAGGACGATATTAGATTATTTCAATCAATATATGAAACAGTGCTTAAGCATAAGAATTCTGTAAAAGTTATTTTACAAACATACTTTGGAGATGTAAGAGACTGTTATAAAGAAGTAGTAAATCTTGATTTTGATGGAATAGGTCTTGACTTTATTGAAGGAAAGAAGACATTAGAGCTTGTTAAACAATATGGATTTCCAAAAGGAAAAACATTATTTGCTGGTGTTGTAAATGGTAAAAACATATGGAAATGTAATTATAAAAAAGCATTAGATTTAATCAATGCTATAAAAGAATATGCAGATAATATAGTTATCAATACATCATGTTCATTGCTTCATGTTCCATATACATTAGAGAATGAAACAAAATTAAGTGACGATATTAAGAAACATTTTGCTTTTGCAAAGGAAAAATTAAAAGAATTAAGTGAATTAAGTACACTTGCAGAAGAAAAGGATTTAAATAAGAATGATGCCTTCATTAAGAACCAAGAAGTATTCAATGGTGAAAAGTTATTTGAAGATAAAGATGTACAGGAAGCAGTTAAAAATCTTAAAGCATGTGATTTTATAAGAAATATGCTAAGACCTGACAGGCAGAAGCTTCAAAGAAAGGAATTAGGACTTCCTATTCTTCCTACTACAACAATAGGATCATTTCCACAGACTGCTGAAGTTAAACATAACCGTGCAAGATATCGTAAAGGTGAAATAACTAAAGCAGAATATGATGAAAACATAAAGAAATTCATTAAAGAATGTATAAAGTTCCAGGAGAACATTGGAATAGATGTACTTGTTCATGGTGAATATGAAAGAAATGATATGGTTGAATTCTTCGGCGAAAATTTAAAAGGATATGTATTTACCGAAAAGGCATGGGTTCAGTCATATGGAACAAGATGTGTAAAACCGCCAATAATTTTTGGGGATATTAAAAGAGAAAAGCCTATAACAGTATTTTATTCAGAATATGCAGCAAGTCTTACAGATAAGCCGGTAAAGGGAATGCTTACTGGACCTGTTACTATTTTGAACTGGTCTTTCCCGAGAGAAGATATATCACTTAAAGATATGGCATTCCAAATTGGACTTGCAATTAGAGATGAAGTTCTTGATTTAGAAAAAGCGGGAATTAAAATAATACAAATTGATGAAGCAGCATTAAAAGAAAAACTTCCTATAAGAAGAGAGGAATGGTACAGCGAATACTTAGACTGGGCTATAAAAGCATTCAGATTGTGCCATAGCAGAGTTAAGCCAGAGACACAAATTCATACTCATATGTGTTACAGTGAATTCGAGGAAATAGTTAAGGATATTGATAACATGGATGCTGATGTAATTTCATTTGAAGCATCAAGATCAAAGCTTACTATAATAAATGCTCTTAAAGAAAATAATTTTGAAACAGAAGTTGGACCAGGTGTATATGATATACATTCGCCAAGGGTGCCAAGTAAGGATGAAATTGTAGGTGCACTTAAAGAAATACTTCTAAAAATACCAAAAGACAAGCTTTGGGTAAATCCAGACTGTGGATTAAAGACAAGAGGAATTCCTGAAACTGAAGCAAGTCTTAAGAATATGGTTGAAGCTGC
>JBJEJM010000269.1:0-2179 GCA_051878075.1 Clostridium sp.
ATTTTTTTCATATAAATCACACCAAAATCTTCTCCAAATTTATTTCCTATATCTTTTAAATTTCCACACTCTTCAAATCCATTCTTTTTATGAAATTTTAAACTTGCTTCATTTTTTGAACTTATTTCTGCAACTATGTTTTTTATTCCTATCTTTCTGCCTTCATCTTCCAATTTATCTAAACATAATTTGCCTATACCTTGTCCAGTATAATCTTTTGAAATAAAATAGGTAATTGCTGCAGTATTTTTGAATGTACTGAAAAAATTGTAAGGACTTAAAAAACAAAAACCAATAACTTCATCATCATTTTTTACAGCATATGCTGGATATCCATTAATCTTTTCTTTAAATTTCTCATAAAATGTTTCTGGAAGTTTGATATTAGGAAAAGCTGCAGTGCTGTTTTCTATATAGTAATTAAATATTTCCATAACCTTTTTGCCATGATCGTCATTTAGTTTTTCAAGTGAAAAATTCATATTCATCTCTCCAATCATATATTATAAGTAATCACAAGACCTTAACCCTTTAAAATCTATTACAAGCAAAATTATATCATATATTATCCCACAACTGTAAAATTTTATCTTTATAAATAAAAGATTAAAAAACCATTATTTTGAACAAAAAGTAAGAGTATTTGTTAAATTACACAATAATTTAACAAATACTCTTTTACTTTAATTATTCAACTTTACATGAAATATCATTTAATTTAAATTCAGATGGTATAGTGTTTGCCCCACTGTAATTAATGTTAAATCCTAATGTCTGAGTTCCTCCATTAGCAGGTATAGTGCTGTTATAATCTAAATTATTAACGAATATTGTTGAATTACTTTTGGTGTAAGCACCATTCCACATCTCTCTTATAGTTTGATTTTCCGGCTGTTTCCATGATAATGTCCATCCATTTATTGAAGTCGTACCATTATTTTTTATAGTTACGTTTATTGTTGCACCATTATTCCAATCATTTTCGACTTTATATGTTATTGTTACAGGTGCATTTGTATTATTAGATGTACCTTGAGCATTTGAATCAGTCTTATCAGGTGCTGTTTCTTCAGAATCCGTAGTATCCATATTAGATGTACTCATGCTTTTCTTTACAAAAAGACCAGAAGGTGAAAGATCAGAATCTGTCAGACCTTTAGTTGGACTTGTACCTGGTTTCAAAGCAGCAGAACTTTCATCTTTATCACATAAGGACCAGTTGCACCAGCTGATTTTTTTATCATTCATGTAATCAATCCATACTTGAGCCTCATCTAGATATATGCCATCATTTCCAGAGGCAGCAGATGTACCCCATTCTGATACAAAGACAGCTGCATTTTTTGAAAGAGCAGTATCTATTTTATTTCTGAGGTAATCACCATTTGTTCCTGAATAAAAGTGACATGCATACATTATGTTAGGATATGATAAAGGATCATTTGCTGCAATATCAACATCCTGGCTCCAACTGCTTGTCCCAACAATTATTATATTATCAGGATCGATAGCTCTTATATATGGAATTAAAAATTCTGCATATGGTTTTATGTCACCTGACCAAGTAACATCTCCATTTGGTTCATTGCATATTTCATATATGACATTTGGATAATTTCCATATAATTCAGCCATTTCTTCAAAGAATGATTTTGCCTGTATCTTGTATGTGTTAGGATTATTATCATATAATATATGCCAGTCTATAATCACATACATGTCCAAATCAATAGCATCTTGAACTATTCTTTTAACTTTTTCTTTTGTGGCTTCAGGATTTGAAATATATCCATCCTGATCAGTATACATTGCAGCACGTATAACGTTAGCCCCCCAATCATCTCGCAAATATTTCATATTATCATAAGTCATATAGTCTCCATACCATTGAAGTCCATGAGAACTCATTCCTTTTAACTGAATAGGTTTACCATCAGAATCACATAACTGACTTCCAACTATCTTAAGCTGACTTACAGAAGCTTGTACAGATTGTTTAGGTGTATCAGGTTTACTGATAGAGTTTGATACGGTATTGGCTGTATTAATTCTCCAAATTTCTGATATACATAATATAACTATAAAAATTATTGTAATACAAGATACTATTATTGATAATTTATTTTTTCTGCTTCCCGAAAACAAATTTACACCTCAATTTAAATATTATTTTTAAGTA
>JBJEJM010000270.1:0-2169 GCA_051878075.1 Clostridium sp.
AGAATTTTGTATACAATAACTAATTTAAAAGAAGAATTTAAAAAAATTTTTAACAAAGACTCTGAAGATGTTTTTTTCTCACCAGGAAGAGTAAACTTAATAGGTGAACATACAGACTATAATGGTGGACATGTTTTCCCTTGTGCATTGACAATTGGAACTTATGGATTAATAACAAAAAGAAATGATAATAAATGTTTTGTAAAATCATTAAATTTTGAAGATCTTGGTATAATTGAATTTGATTTAGATAATATAGTAAATGATAAAAAACATGACTGGGCAAACTATCCAAAAGGAGTTATTAAAACATTTGAAAATCATGGCTTCAAAATCACTCATGGTTTTGATATTTTGTTTTTTGGTAATATACCTAATGGTGCAGGTTTATCATCATCAGCCTCAATTGAAGTTCTTATGGGGGCTATACTGAGTGATTCATTTGACTTTAATATAGATATGGTTGATATAGTAAAAATGTGCCAGGAAGCAGAAAATAAATTCATAGGTGTAAACTGTGGTATAATGGATCAATTTGCTATTGGAATGGGTAAAAAAGATTGTGCAATTTTACTCGATTGTAACACATTAAACTATTCTTATAGTAAACTTAATATGAATGGGTATAAAATAGTAATTGGTAACACTAATAAAAAAAGAGGACTAGCTGATTCAAAATACAACGAAAGAAGAAACCAATGTGAAGCAGCTTTACTTGATATCCAAAAAGTTAAAAATATTAATTCTTTAGGTGAACTTACAGAAGATGAATTTGAAGAAGTTAAGTCTATAATTTCTAATCCTATAAACATAAAAAGAGCTAAGCATGCTGTATATGAAAATCAAAGAACATTAAAAGCAGTTGAAGCTCTTAACAATAATGATTTATCATTATTCGGAAAACTAATGAATGATTCTCATGTATCATTAAGAGATGATTATGAAGTTACAGGAGTAGAATTAGATACTCTAGTGTCATTAGCATGGGAATGCGAAGGCGTTATTGGTTCGCGTATGACAGGTGCTGGGTTTGGCGGCTGTACTGTAAGCATCGTAAAAGAAGAATGTGTCAACAATTTAATTTCTACAATAACACCTAGATATGCTGAAAAAATAGGCTATGAACCTAGTTTTTATATTGTAAGTATATCAGATGGTACAAGAAAATTGTAATTAACATAAATTTATAAATAAAAAGGAAGTGTTTATTATGTCAATTTTAGTTTGTGGTGGTGCAGGATATATTGGTTCTCACACAGTTTATAAACTTATAGAACAAGGAAGGGATGTTGTAATTGTAGACAACTTACAAAGCGGTCATATGGGTGCTGTTCATCCTAAAGCAAAATTTTATAAAGGTGATATAAGAGATTCTGCTATATTAGATAAAATTTTTACTGAAAACAAAATTGAATCAGTTGTTCATTTTGCTGCAAATTCACTAGTTGGAGAAAGCATGGTTAAGCCTCTTCTATATTTCAACAACAATGTTTATGGAATGCAGATTCTGCTTGAAAGTATGGTTAAACATAACATTAAGAATATAGTATTCTCATCTACTGCTGCTGTTTATGGAGAACCAAAAAAAATTCCTATATTAGAAGATGATGAAACAAATCCAACAAATACTTATGGTGAAACAAAACTTACTATGGAAAAAATGATGAAATGGTGCAACAAAGCTTATGGAATAAATTATGTAGCTCTTAGATATTTTAATGCTGCTGGTTCTTTAGGTGATGGAACTATTGGTGAAGACCATAATCCTGAAACTCATTTAATACCACTTATACTTCAAGTTCCATTAAAGAAACGTGATTCTATAACAATATTTGGAACTGACTACCCTACTCCAGATGGTACATGTTTACGTGACTATATCCATGTACTTGATCTTGCTGATGCTCATATAAAAGCTGTTGAATATCTTGAATCAGGTAAAGGAAGCAATACTTTCAATTTAGGAAATGGAGTTGGATTCAGTGTAAAGGAAATGATTGAAGCAGCCAAAGAAGCAACAGGACAAGATATTAAAGTTGTATTAGGTGAAAGAAGAGCTGGAGATCCTGCTCAGCTAATTGCCTCAAGTGATAAAGCAAGATCTATTTTAGGATGGACTCCTAAATATACTGATGTTAAAAAAATAATCAAAGATGCCTGGGCATTCCA
>JBJEJM010000270.1:2269-7946 GCA_051878075.1 Clostridium sp.
CTGAAAGAGATTTGTTTGACACAAAAGTAATGAACTGCTTAATGCCAAGACCTTCAGAAGTAATATATAAATTCAATAAGCTATATAATGAATCACCTGAAAAGGCTACTGATTATTATTATAAATTAAGTATTGCTTCAAATTATATACGAAAAGATAGAATAAATAAAAATATCATATGGAAGACACATACAGAATATGGTGATTTAGATATTACCATTAATCTTTCAAAGCCTGAGAAAGATCCAAGAGATATTGCAAAAGCAAAATTATTGAAATCTACTTCGTATCCAAAATGCTTATTATGCAAAGAAAATGAGGGGTTTTATGGAAATTTAAATCATCCTGCAAGACAGACTCATAGAATTATTCCTCTTAAATTAGGTACAGAAAAATATTTCTTGCAATATTCTCCATATACCTACTATAATGAGCATTGCATAATTCTCAATAGTGAACATATTCCTATGAAAATAAGCAGAAAAACATTTGAAAACCTGCTTAACTTTATAGATATACTTCCACATTATTTTGCAGGATCAAATGCTGACTTGCCTATAGTTGGCGGTTCAATACTTTCACATGATCATTATCAAGGGGGACGCTACACATTTGCAATGGAAAAAGCTCCTATAGAAAAGACTTATTCAATTAAAGGATATGAAAATATAACAGTTGGAAGAGTTAAATGGCCTATGTCTGTTATCAGACTTAATGGAGATAACAAAAAAACTTTAATAGATTTATCTTCACATATATTAGATGTCTGGAGAAATTATTCTGACGAAAGTGTGGAAATTCTATCTATAACTAATAATGAACCTCATAATACTATAACTCCTATTGCTAGAAGAAAAAATGGTAACTATGAGCTCGACTTAGTTCTAAGAAATAATAGAACAAGTGATAAATATCCTCTTGGTATATTTCATCCACACAATGAAGTTCATCATATAAAAAAAGAAAATATAGGTCTGATTGAAGTTATGGGACTAGCTGTTCTTCCTGCAAGATTAAAAGAAGAACTAACACTTCTTAAAGATGCATTAATAAAAAAGCTTCCTGATATTTCAGATAATGAAATTATCTCAAAGCATAATGATTGGTATAAATACCTTATCTCAAACTATGATACTATTACTGAAGATAATGTCTGTGAAATATTACAAAAAGAAATTGGTATAAAATTTGCTGAAGTATTAAAACATGCCGGAGTATTTAAAAGAAATGAAAAAGGTATGTCTGCTTTTGATAAATTTATAAGTACATTATAATAATTAAATATATCAACAAAATTATTTATAATTAAAATTCAATGAACTAAAGGTGGTATTCTTATGAATATAACAATTCAAGATGTAGCTAAAAAAGCCAACGTCTCAGTTGCTACAGTTTCACGTGTAATGAATGGTAATTATCCTGTTAAAGCTGAAACTCGAGATGCAGTACTTAAAGTTATTGAAGAATTAAACTATATTCCAAATATGCAGGCACGAGAACTTACTAAGAAAAAATCATCTACTATTGGAGTAATTGTTCCAAGCATAAATAATATGTTTTTTACAGAACTTATAACTGGAATTGAAACTGAATTAAAAAAAGATTCGCTTTCACTTATACTCACCTGCACTAATGACAATCCTGATGAAGAACAAAATTGTGTTAATAATCTCATTTCACGAAATGTTTCAGGTATCATAGCTGCAGGATTAAATCCTTCAAATATCAAAAGTAAATTTTATGAAAATGTTTCACATAAGATTCCTCTTGTTTTTATTAATTCAGAATATAGTTCATCAAACATTTCATATATATTAGGTAATGAAGCCCTCGGTGCTGAAACTGCCTTGAATCATCTAAAAGATAATGGACATACAGATATTTTATTTGTAAGAGGTAAGGATAGCTATTCATATGATATAAAAGAAAAAGTATATTCTGAATTTATGGCCAGATATAATTACTTTGATCCACAAAAAATTATCAACATTGGAAATGGAAATAATAGCAAAACTGTGGATAATACCATGAATATTTTCTTAAATATATTAAAAAATTATTCATTTACTGCTATATTTGCATGCAATGATCTTATGGCAGTTGGTATTATAAATGCCTGCAAAAAACTCGGAATAATTGTTCCTGATAATTTATCAATAATAGGATATGATAATATTCCTTTAAGCAGATTCATTGAACCCAAATTAACAACTATAGATCAAAATATGTTTCTTTTAGGTACTGATGCAGCTAAACTCCTAAAAGAAAAAATTAATTCAAATAATAAATTAAGTCGAAAGATTATACTTAATAATTCTCTTATAAAAAGAGAAACAGTTTCTATGAACAAAACTTCAAATAAATGAAAAAGGAATTCACAAGAATTCCTTTTTCATTTATTCATTAATATTTATTTATCTTAAAATCAACTAATTATCTTCTAGCATGTTCAAAAAAATTATTTTTACTGTTAAAATCTGAAATCACGTTTACCTGCATCAATATTTCTTATATTACTTTCAGCAATCTTTCTTACTTTTTCATTTGGTATTTTAACAAGTTCCTGCTCAATCAATTTCATTCCCTTTACTCTTGTATCTTCACTTGCATAATCATCAAGATATTCTCTTAAAGTCATTAAAGCATTTGGATGACAGCAGTTTGATATCTGACCTGCTTTAACAAGAGTCATAAACCTGTCTCCTGTCCTTCCTTCCCTATAACAAGCTGTACAGAAACTTGGTATATATCCAAGATCAATCAGCCAATTCACAACTTCGTCTAATGTTCTGTTATCAGAAACATCAAACTGGGCTGAATTATCCTCTTCTTTTTCCTCTTCAACATATCCGCCAACACTTGTACGGGATCCTCCGCTTATTTGAGATACTCCAAGTTCAAGAACTTTTTCTCTTGTTCTCTGTGATTCTCTTGTAGAAATAATTATACCTGTATATGGTACTGCAACTCTTAATACTGCTACGATTTTTTCAAAGATTTCATCAGAAATTCCATTATCAAATTCATCAGGATCTATATCATCAGCAGGTCTTACTCTTGGAACACTTATAGTATGAGGACCTACACCTTTTGCTGCTTCTAAATGTTCCGCATGCATTAATAATCCAACAAAATCATATTTGTAAAGATTTAATCCAAATAAAACTCCACATCCAACATCATCTATTCCACCATCCATAGCTCTGTCCATAGCTTCTGTATGATATGCATAATCATGTTTAGGACCTGTTGGATGAAGCTCTTCATAAGCTTTTTTATTGTAAGTTTCCTGGAATAGTATATAAGTTCCTATTCCTGCTTCTTTAAGCTTTGCATAGTTTTCAACAGATGTCGCTGCAATATTAACATTAACTCTTCTTATTGATCCATTTTTATGTTTTATGCTATAAATTGTTTTTATACTTTCAAGAATATATTCTAATGGGTTGTTAACAGGATCCTCCCCTGCTTCTATTGCAAGTCTTTTATGACCCATATCCTGAAGTGCTGTTACTTCATTTTTTATTTCTTCCTGAGTAAGTTTTTTTCTTCTAATATGTTTATTTTTATGATGATAAGGACAATACACACATCCATTTACACAATAATTTGAAAGATATAATGGTGCAAACATGACTATTCTGTTACCATAAAACTTCTGTTTTATTTCTTTTGCAAGATTAAATACCTTTTCATTTTCTTCTTCTAATTCACATTCTAAAAGCACTGCTGCTTCTCTATGTGATAAGCCTTTAAACTTTTTTGCCTTTTCTATTATTTCAGCAATCAGTTTCTTATTTTTTTTATTTTCCTCTGCATATTTAAGAGTTGATAAAATTTCTTCATCGTTTATAAATTCAGTTGCTTTACTTGACATGATGTTATACATATTATTCCACACTTCTTCCTTAAAAATTTTTGTATAACTCATCCTGATTTCATTATTCTCTCAAACTTTTAAGCGGAATACTTTAAAATGGAATTTTACTTTTTTGAATACATGGTCTTAACACTAATGCCTTTAATCATACCTAACTTACCTGATAATGAACTTATGACATTATTTTCAGCATCAACAACCACACTTATTACACATACATCTTTTTCTTTATATGGAATTCCCATTCTTCCAATAATATATTGTCTATATTCATGTAGAATACAGTTCAATTTTTCAATTTCATTAGAATCTTCTACTATAATCCCAATAAGAGCAATCCTAGTATCCATTATTCACCTCTTAAGCCTACAAACTAGTTTTTATATAATACCCAATAGTAAAACTCAAAAATTAATCTCTAAACCCAAAATAGGAGTAGAGATTTAAACATCAAAATATTCTTAACTACCGCCTTGTTATTTGGGATAAACCCTCATATAATCAGAACGACTTTATTATATGTCACCTTTTCTCTTAGAACTAATCTTTAAGTAAGGCAGTACTAATTTTAGCATATTTTACTATATTTTTCAATTCACTATGTTAATATCATTAATAATATTACTTTCAGTATTAATTTTGGGATGCTTTTAATTCTTCTACAACTTTATTTATAGCTTTTGCTACTCCTAAATTATCATTTGTATCTGTTGTATACTTAGCTATTTCCTTGATTTCTGGTATTGCATTTCCCATAGCTACACTTTCTTCAAAAATTTCAAACATTGAATAGTCATTACTGCTATCTCCAAGTATCATTACTTCACTTTTATCAATACCCATTCTTTGTGCTGCTTTTGCTAAAATAATACCTTTTTGCGCTGTCATATGCGTAACTTCTATGTTATCTGAAAATGAAGATGAAACAGCAATTTCTGCAATTTTACCTATCTCATTTTTAATTTTATTTATTAATTCCATATCTTTATGAAAAGCGACAAATTTTCGTATTTGAACATCGCTATTTAAAAATTCATTCATATCCTCTATATATTTAAGCTTAATAAAATACGACTGTTTTTTAGATTCTTCTATTGCTTCTTCCTCTGTTAATCCAGGATTAAGTGCCATAGTTCTATATATCATTTCTTCAAGTGCCAGTTCCTCACTTCCACTCATATATATACCATTATTGGTGAATATCCTAGCCGATACTTTATTTTTATTTAATATCTCAATAATCTTAGATGCTATATCTTTATCAATATTTATGACATCTATGATAGTTCCATCTTCATCCCTATACTCTGCACCATTCATAAGTATACATTGACACTTTATATTATGCTTTTCCAAAAAAGGTTTAACATCACCATATTCTCTTCCTGTTGAGATAGCAAATGTTATTCCTGCTTCTTCTGCATTTTTAATAGCTTCAACACTTTCATCATCAATCTCATGTCTGCTATTTAATAATGTACCATCCATATCTGAGGCTATTAACTTTATCATTCCATACTCAGCTCCTTTATTAATATATCACTATATAAATCTTATAATTATATTTTGTCACACATGCTTATTAATTATTAACATATTACTTAAATGTAAAGTTTCTAGCTTTAGTGTTATAATAAATTAAAATATTGTAATTGGAGGTTTTATTTTGAATTATAATATAAAAATAACAAAAAATACTGACTACTCTCCAACATACTGGTCTGGAGGCATGGCATCAGAACTTATCACATATCCTGAAGGTTCTTCTTTTGCAGAAAGAAATTTTTTATGGAGAAT
>JBJEJM010000270.1:8046-9652 GCA_051878075.1 Clostridium sp.
ACTATTGTTGCAATATGCATACACCCTCTAAATACGGCCGTTAAATGTGAAGTGGATATGGAATCCTATAATATAAGCAAAGGGGATTTACTATACATAGATGTTATTGATTCCACTACATTACCACGAATTAAATTTATTAATTCTAATGAAAATAGTGCCAAAATAATATCAGCTATCATTTTTAAGAAAAATTAGGAAGTGATTTTATGTCTATTGAAAATGTAAAAGAATATTTAAAGAAATATAATAAAGATAAATGTGTAATTGAATTGAATGTCTCCAGCGCAACTGTTGAACTTGCTGCTCAGGCTTTAGATGTAGAACCTGCAAGAATAGCTAAAACTATATCTTTTAAGGGAAAAAATGATGATACATGTATATTACTTGTAACAGCTGGAGATACCAAAATCGATAATTCGAAATTTAAGCATGAATTTAAATTCAAAGCTAAAATGCTTGATTTTGATGATGTATTAAAACTTACAGGTCATCCAGTTGGAGGTGTATGTCCATTTGCAAATCCCAAAGGTACAGAAATTTATTTAGATGAATCCTTAAAAAGATTTGATACTGTTTTTCCTGCATGTGGTACTCCTAATTCAGCAATAGAACTTACTTGTGATGAGCTTTATACTATTTCAAATAGTATAAAATGGGTTGATGTATGTAAATTACGTATTTAATATAAATCTTTTCTATTTTTATATAAGAAAACAACTGTATAATTTAATTGTTATACAGCTGTTTTCTTATTATGCAGTTATTTTATATTAATTTGAGAATGTCTGTGTACCCATATACTTTCCATTTCCATACACTACACCTATACCAACTTTAGTATATGAAGGATTCATCATATTTTCTCTATGTCCTGTTGAATTCCACCATTGGTTAAATAAATCTACTGGATCATGGGTTGTATATGCTATATTTTCTGCTGTTGCAGTATATTTATATCCTATTGCTTTAAGCCAGTTAGTCCAGTTAGTTCCATCTGGATTTGTATGACTGAAGTAATTATTTTGAATCATATGATCACTCTTGTACCTTGCAACACTTAATAATGTATTATCCATTGTTAGTGGTTTAAGTCCTGCTTCAGTTCTTTTTTGATTCATTAATTCAAGAATCTTATTCTCAGCACTGCTTTGAACTATTACTGGATATTTTTCTTGTATTACAGGCAGACCTTCAACATTTATTCCGCTGCTGCTGCCTAAAGAGCTATTTCCTCCTGTTGATCCTTGATTTGCTCCTGAATTATCCGGTTTACTTGTTTCATTTCCACTGCCTTGAATATTATTATTTGGCTTATTTATATTCTGATTTACATTTGAATTACCAGAACCTGAATTATTATTGTTACTACTATTGTTTGATCCAATATTTGATCCATTATTTTGATTTATTAAATTATTATTTGAGTCAAATTCTTTTTCAGGTTTAGGTATTTTGTTTCCTATTGCCTGACCATTCGATGCAAATGTATATACTGTATTTCCTATTTTAACTGTTCCTGTCTGCATTACACCTGAATTATTGAAATAATAAACTTTTCCTGCTATCTTAATTACTCCTGTCTGCATTACTCCAGAACTATCAG
>JBJEJM010000271.1:0-1483 GCA_051878075.1 Clostridium sp.
CTTATATCTGAAGGTACATCAGCACATCTTCCAACTACTTTCTGGAATAATGCTGGTGCATTTACGTGTGTCAACACTCTTGCTGCACCTGCTATGCTTGAAAAAATCATATTAAAATCTGCAACTTCATCAGGAACTACTATATATCCTATTCTTTCACCAGGTAATGAAAATGATTTACTGTATGAATAACAAACCAAGGTATTTTCATAATATTTAGGAATGTATGGTATAACTGCATTATCATATGCTACTTCTCTATAAGGTTCATCAGCTATTATAAATATTGGATGACCATATTCCTTCTCCTTTTTCTTTAATAATTCAGCAAGCTTTTTTATAGTTTCTTCTGAATATACTGCACCACTTGGATTATTAGGTGAATTTATGATAACTCCTTTTGTATTCTTATTAATTATCTTTTCAAATTCAGGAAAATTAATTTGAAAATCATCAACCTTTGCTGGAACAACTTTTAGTTCTGCCCCTGTTGATTCTACAAAACATTTATATTCTGGAAAATAAGGTGCAAAAGCTATAAATTCATCATTTTCTTCTGTAAGTGCTTTAAAACATATTGTTATTGATGCTGCTGCACCTGCTGTCATAAATAAGTTCTTTCCTGTAAAGTTTGTACCAAATCTTCTATTAATACTCTTTGCAAGACTCTCTCTACATTCTGGATCTCCAGGAGCTACTGTATATCCATGAATACTGCATGGATCTTCATTTTTTAAAATATCAATCATTGTATCTGTAATAATCTGTGGTGTTGGAACATTAGGATTTCCTAAACTGAAATCATATATATTGTCTTCACCAACTATTTTTGCTCTCTCTTTTCCATATTCAAATATTGTTCTTATTGTTGATTTCCTGCTGCCTAATTTATACATTTCTTCTGATACCATCTTTCTAAGTCACTCCTTCACTTATGTATTAATCTGATTATGTGTTTTTCTTAATAACATGTTTATATTACTTTATTTATTATATCTATTTATTAATAGTGCAAATTAAATTTTTTCATAAAATACAATTATATATAATTCTATTTTATAAAATTATAGCAAAAAATCAAATTAATTTTATTTTTATTAAATTTAGCCTGTAATATTTTAATTTATATACTTATGTTTTTCAACGCTGCTCATCGCTTATAACTAGTACTTATATCTTCTACATAGTATTAATGCATATGGGGAAAAATAAATAAAATTTTATAAGTAATTTAAATAAAGGTGTGTATTAATATGATTAAAAAATTATCTATTATCTTATTGGCAGCTATCATTACACTAAATCTTTCAACAATAAAAGTATCTCCTTATGTTTTTTCAAATAAAACAGCTGCTTTTTTAGAGGATGATACTTCAAATAAATCTGAATATATTACATGTATGAAGCAAGATCTCCTTGTTTTAATGTCAGCTTATCCTGAATTTGTATCAGATATATCTGTTGAAAATGATAATGTATATTT
>JBJEJM010000271.1:1583-9579 GCA_051878075.1 Clostridium sp.
AAATCAAGATTATGTGAATATCCTGAAGAACTTGTATCTTCTTTTGAAAACCACAACTTTATATGGGGTGGAAAATGGGGATATTTTGATATACTACACTTTGAATATAGACCTGAAATAATACTTAAGGCTAAATACTTTGGAAATTATGATAACAATGATGAATGGTTCAAAGGAGCTCCTTTAGATGATGATTATATCAAACAGTGTATAGAGCTTATAGATAGTAAAATAAACTAAATTAAAAAGGAGTGTAATTAATGATTAATATAAAAAGAAGTATTTGTATCTTATGTATATTTTTTAGTATCTTCTATATGATATTTTCTCCTTCTGCTGTTTATGCTGATGAAGATGAGTATATAAAATCCTATGTTAATAATATATTTCAAATGAGGAATAAAGCAATATTAACTCAGGATCTTGATTCAATTCAAAAATTATACAATACAGATATAAAATTTGGCCAATGGGCATATGAATACGAAGAAAAAAAGATAAAATACATAAATAACTGGGCTGAAAAGCAGGGTGTAAAATTTATAGACATAATCCCTAAAATAGTAATAAGAAGCTGTAAATCTTCTAAAAATAAAGATAAATACCAACTATATATACTATGCAATACAGAATATAAATACATATATCCTGATGATGAAAGCAAAGTAAACAGCTCCAGAATAGGAACATATCATTCAATGCAGCTTACAAAAGAAAATGATGAATGGATAATAACAAAAGAATGGTATACAGATCCATTTGCTGATTCACTAAGTCTTGAAAATATAAAAGTAGATAAAATTAAAGAATACATAAACAATCAGCCTGAAAGAGATCTTTCTGATATCAGTGAAAGACGTGAAGCCTGCATTGACTATGCAATGAAATATTGCGGTGCTGCAACATTTGAAGAAAACGAATATAAATATAATAAGAAATATAAAAACTTCAATTGTGAAGGCGGAGATTGTGCTAATTTTGCTTCACAAATTCTACATGAAGGTGGAAAATTTAAAGAAACATCTGCCTGGAACTATGACAAAGGTAATGCTACTGGTCCATGGCTAAACGCTGATAAATTTACATCTTATATGATTAATAGTGGAAGAGCTTCTGTTATTGCCAGAGGGAATTATGAAAAAGTGTATAAAGCTTCATATAAACTTCTTCCTGGAGATTTTGTTGCTTATGAAAAAAAAGGTGATATAACTCACATTTCAGTTGTAACTGGTGCTGATTCAAAAGGATATTCTCTTGTAACATGTCATAATACAGATAGAAATAATGTTCCCTGGGATTTAGGATGGAGTGATAAGAAAATAACATTCTGGCTTGTACATGTTAATCTTTAAAAACTGAATTGACCATAGTATAAAAACTAAGGTGGAAACACTTTCTCCTTAGTTTTCATACTGTGGTTTCATATTATATACTATAATATAATTTTATTCATTTAATGTTGGAAGTGAACTCAAGTTATTATTCTCATTTTGATCAGGAAGGCTTCTTAAATATTCTTCACCTTTCTTAGATACACCTACTGCTACTCCATTAATTCCTCCTGCTTTTGCTAAAGTAACACCTTCTTCTTTTGATAATCTTGTTCCATCCTGCAGAACATATCCTGTAACTTTACCTGAGTGTTTTATAAGAGAAGTTATGTTCTGTGCATCAGAATTAGGCTCAGGAACTACTTTATTAATGTTTACAGGCATCCTTCCAATCATGCCATCATTGCTATCATTTTTATTATTTAAGCTTACAGGCTGACTGCTATATGTAACATCAGTATTATCTGAACTGACTCTTGTATCTGGAATTCCACTCATAGTACTGCTTAGATTTACTGTATTGTTAATATCACTCAAAATAAACACCTTCTTAAAATAATATTTTATAGTAATATTATTTTAACCATTGTTTTTGCTTTAATTCCAGATATGAAAACTTTTATATTTTCATAATATAATAGCTGTAAAAAAATCGTAAGATAATTACAAATTTTATCTTACGATTATAATATTAATAAATCTTATTCATAATAACAAACTATAGGCGTACCAGCCTCTATATTCTGAAATATCTTTTCTGCAACTGCATATGGTGCATTTACACATCCATGAGAACCATTTGTCAAATATATTTGTCCTCCAAATTCTGTTCTCCATCCTGCATCGTGAATACCTATATTATTATTAAACGGCATCCAATAATTTACTTCTGATGCATAATTTTCACCCTTTAATGTAGCATTTTTTTCTTTATAGTTTAATCTGTATGTGCCTACAGGGGTTGACCAATTGTTTGCTGCATTACCAGTTACAACGTCTCCTTCTACTATTAATGAACCATTTTTATAGAACCATAGATGCTGTCTTGTCATGTCAATTTCTACATAAGTTTCACCAATATCATTCTTTTCTCTAGATACTGCTTCCTGTGAATAAACTGGTTCTCTAGTAGTATCTTCTCCTTGTTTTATTGCTTCAATAAGTTCTTTAGTTTCAGCTGATTTATCAATAATCCATCCATAATTTCCACCTGAAACTTTTATTGTATTACCGCTTGATGTTTTAAATTCTCTTGTATTTGAATATGTATTATAATCTCTTGCTAATGATTCAACATATTTTCTTGCACTTTTTTCATTAACAGTAACTTCCATATTATCATTTACATCAAGCCATTCACTTATAATTGAACCATCTAGTACTTCAGTTCTGCTGCCAAATTTATATGTTATTTTCGAACTTGAAATTTTATCCAAAGTATTTTTAGCTTCTATTACTTCAGCTGAGTCTTTATTATATTTAGATTCTTTATAACATCCTAATTCATCTAAATCTATAACTGTATTCCCGCTTTTAACTGCTTCTGAAACTTTTCCTAATAGCACTTCTTCATTTATCTGGCTTCCTTTTTCTTCAGGTATAATATTAAAACTGTTATTTGTATATTCAAAAGTTGGATTCTTAGGTTCTACTATATTATCTTTATCAAAAAATGCAGATTTATCCAGTATACCTTTCAACAAATCTTCATTAAAAGTTACTAACTGTTCATTTTTCATCTCATTATCTGTAAATAGTGATGTAATCCATAAAAATGGATTCTGATTTTTCTTAAACTGAGCAATCTTATCACCCTGCTCGTATTGTAAATCAATATCTTTACCTTTAATTTCTTCTGAAATATTGTTTCTACCTTTCAATTCAAGTGTATATTTTGATATTTCTTCTGATACTAACAACTCTGCTTGCTTAACAGTTTTTCCTGCAACATTGATATCATAAATAGTTGAACCAAAATAAAAATGACTAATAAAATAAATTGATATTCCTAAATAAATTGCTATTAAAGGGCAAAGGGACATTACAATAATTCTTGTCATATTATTATTACTATTCCTTCTGCGACTCCTCATTTTAGTCTTCCTCCCCATATTATATAAATTTAATCTTTGAATTTTGTCCCTTTTGAGCAAAACCTATATTAAATATAACACAAAGATAAAAATTTTTACATTTTTTTATTCAATAAAAAAATATTGTTTATGGTTTAATTCAGCTGTATTCTTTGATTTTCATTTTTTAATACTGTTTTTCTTGAAATTATGGCATTTATCTATCGTAATATATAATATGAGCAGATGTAGTTTTTGCATGTGGATTTTCAAAATACTTATACTCATCCTCTTGTATTTCATCATCTACAACATGTTTTTTTAGATTATTATCAATCTCATCTTCATTATTTATATTTTCTTCAATATTATTTACTTCTTCTATGTCTTGAAAATTTTCATAAGATATTATTGTTTTTGAGGCATCTATGTTATCATCACTATTTCTAATTATATCTTCTTCATTTTTAATTATATCTTCCTCTTCATTTTTTACTTTACTATAACTAGATCTGTCTTTATTTATATTGTTATTTTCTTTAATTTCATAACTATATTCTTGTTCTGCATTTCTGTCTTTAGTATATATTACATCCATATTTTCTCTATTTTCAAAACTATATTCAACATCATTTATATGTATATCTTTTTGACTTATTAACTTAGGATTATTTAATAATATTCCATATGTAATCATAAATGCACAACATGCCGCTGTAAATCCACCATATTTATGAGATATCCACCCTCTTGATATAGATTCTTCCCTCTTTCCTTCTTTAAGTCTGCTCAGTAGTCTTTTTTTCATATCATTATCTACATAAATTTTATTCATCTGCTCTTTATATTTAATCATAAAACTCATACCCTTCCTTAAGCACATTTTTTAGAAGTTTTCTTCCCCTATGCAGTAATGAACGAACTGTTGCTTCCTTTTTATTAATTATCTCTGATATCTGCACTGTAGAATAATCTTCGTAATAAAATAAATGTATAACTTCTCTATATTTTAATGGTAAATTCATTACCGCATTAATAATATCCTCATTTTTATACTCATCATAATATGGCATTTCAACTAAACTTTCTCTTCTTTTAAACCATGATGATTTCAGTTTATTTTTACACACATTTCTTGTAACTGTAACAAGCCATGATTTTTTATGCTCTGTACATTCAAATATATGTATATTTTTAATAAGCTGTACAAATACATCTTGTAAAACGTCTTCTGCATCATGTATATTTTTCATATAAGAATATGCAAGCCTTAAAACCATGTTGCCATAGTCATCTAAATCCCTTGAGATAATTTCATCTATACACAATGAATTATCGACCATAAGTTTATCCTCCCTCCTAACTCAAATACAAATAAGCAGCATAAATTGTTGCAAAAAAATAAATTATATGTGCACTAAAATACTATAACATATAATTTATTCTTTCTTTCTAAAATATTATATAAGTTAAAAGCATCTCTTCTTAGAAATAAAAAACTATAAAAATTAATTCAGTATATTATTTTTTTATTTATTATATTTCTCTTTATACTCTTTAAATTTTTCAGGTATAGTTCCATCACCAGATATAAATCTATTTAGCATATCTATTTTATATACAGTATCACTACTAATTACGTGTTCTATCAGCTCTGTTTCTATAAGCACTTCATCCTCAACCCCTATATTTATTAAAAATTGTGCTATTATATTATGTCTTTCTAAGAGGAATTTTCCTATTTCTTTTCCCTCATCTGTAAGCCTTATTACTCCATAAGGCTCATATTTTATAAGGCCTAAATTCCCCAGCTTTTTCATCATTTTAGAAGCTGATGAATCACGCACACTAAGATTCTGTGCCAACTTATTTAATTTTATAAAGTCCTCATTTTCACAACATCTATAAATCATCTCAAGATAATCTTCCATAGATGGTGTCAGCAATTTTTTATTTAAATTAATATTCTCATATCCTCTAACCGTATGAAAGCTATCCTTCATAATAATCACCCCTTATAATTTCTATTCTCAATTTTTGTTTTTATGTGTCAAAATTTAAATTTTTATCATAGTTTAGATTAGAGAAAGAATTTTTCACTAAGCTAAAATTAAATAATGTAGGAGCAAATAATTATGAACAGTATTATAAAAAAAGATATTCAAACAACATTAAAAGACATTGAACTTGGAAAAAAGTGCAGAGTTACTTCATTAGATGCTGAAGGAACTATCAGACGAAGATTTTTAGATCTTGGATTAATAAAAGGAACTGAAATTAAGGCATTAAATCAAAGTCCATCTGGTGACCCCATTGCATATTTGATACGTGGTGCCGTAATTGCCATACGTTCAGAAGATGCATCTAAAATACTCGTTGAAACAATTTAAGAAGGAGTTTAATATGGGATTGACTAAACAGTCTACTGGCACTCACGCTTTAGATAAAAAGCTTAACCTTAATAGGAATGATAATAATAAAATAATTGCTTTAGGTGGAAATCCTAATGTAGGTAAAAGCACTATTTTTAACAGCCTGACAGGGCTAAATCAGCATACAGGCAACTGGCCGGGTAAAACAGTTACAAATGCTACTGGAAACTACACATTTAAAAATACTCAATTTACCTTAGTAGACATTCCGGGAACCTACTCTCTCATGGCTAATTCAGCTGAAGAAGAAATTGCAAGAGATTTTATATGTTTTGGAATGCCAGATCTTACTGTAATTGTAGTAGATGCTACATGTTTAGAACGAAATCTTAATCTAGTATTACAGACAATTGAAATTACAAATAATATTATAGTATGTGTTAATCTTATGGATGAAGCTAAAAGAAAAGGTATATATGTAGATATTAATAAACTCTCTTATATTCTCAAAGTTCCTGTAATTGCAACAAGTGCTTCCACTGGATTTGGATTAGATAGTCTTAAGGATTCTATATATAACATTTCTGTAAATAAGGTAATAAATATTCCTTATAAGGTTAAATATAACAAGACTATCGAAGATTGTATTTCTATTATTCAGACTGCATTGACTCCTGTTTTAAAAAGCAGGGTTAATTCAAGATGGCTGTCTCTTAAATTACTGGAAAATGATCGAAAACTTATCAGGTCTATTAATGAAAATATAAATTTTGATATAAATGAAAATAAAGATCTTATTGATGCAATTACTTATGCAAGAAAAAACTTAAACAGTAATAATATTAATGACAGCACTCTTAAAGATGAAATAGTTTCTACTTTAATTTTGAAATCTGAATCAATATGCTCAAAAGTTATATCTATTGGCAATTCTCAATATAACAACAGGGATCGTAAAATAGATAATATAATCACATCAAAAAAATTTGGAATACCTTTAATGATATTATTACTTGGTGTTATTTTCTGGATTACAATAGTCGGAGCAAATTATCCTTCTTCACTACTTTCAAAATTTTTATTTTATATACAAGATAAACTTACAGAATTCTTTATTTATATAGGAGCACCATCATGGCTTGAAGGAATTTTAATTCAAGGTATGTACAGAACACTTGCTTGGGTTGTAGCAGTTATGCTTCCACCTATGGCTATTTTCTTTCCATTATTCACTTTGCTTGAAGACCTGGGATATCTTCCAAGAATCGCATTTAACTTAGATAATTTCTTTAAAAAATCTTGTGCCTGCGGAAAACAGGCATTGACAATGTGCATGGGATTTGGATGTAATGCAGCTGGCATAGTTGGATGCAGAATCATAGATTCTCCCCGTGAAAGGTTAATTGCTATAATAACAAATAATTTTGTTCCATGTAATGGAAGATTTCCAACCTTAATCACCATTATTTCTATATTCTTTACTGGAATGCTTATTGGTCCATTTAAATCTATTATCTCTGCAGCATTGCTTATAGGTGTTATTATACTTGGAGTATTAATGACTCTATTAATTTCACGATTATTATCTAAAACCATATTAAAGGGTATACCAACAACTTTTACCCTTGAACTCCCCCCTTATAGAAAACCTCAAATAGGTAAGATTATAATTCGTTCAATCTTTGATAGAACGCTATTTGTTCTTGGAAGAGCAGTAAGTGTTGCTGCACCAGCTGGAATTGTCATATGGGTTATGGCCAATATTACTATAAATGATATTAGTCTTCTTACACACTGTGCTGATTTTTTAAATCCATTTGCAAAATGTATTGGATTAGACGGATATATCTTAATGGCATTTATTTTAGGTTTTCCTGCAAATGAAATTGTATTTCCTATTATAATAATGAGTTACATGGCTACAGGAACTATATTAGAGTTAGATAGTACTGCTGAATTATATAATCTATTAGTTGCTAATGGATGGACATGGTGTACAGCTGTATGTGTGATTTTATTTTCTCTAATGCACTGGCCATGCAGTACTACATGTCTTACAATAAAAAAAGAAACTCAAAGTCTTAAATGGACATCAGTATCATTTCTTGTTCCAACTGTTACTGGTATGTTAATCTGTTTTATTTTCACTAGTATAGTAAAAATTATGGGTTTAGCATAATACTTATTTTAAATAGGGCTGTTACCATTATTGAATTATCTG
>JBJEJM010000272.1:0-29970 GCA_051878075.1 Clostridium sp.
CATCCGTCATAAAATTTTTCTTCGTATCGTCAGATTCATCAATAATTTTCTCAATAAAAATCTATCTCATATCTAGCTGCCATCTTTAAAATATTATACAGCCACATATCAGATAAAAAAAAGGCAATTTTAATTGCCCCTTTATTTATCTTCCTTTTTCTCCTGATCTGCAATTGCATCTTTTCTTGAAAGATTTATTCTTCCTTGATTATCTATTTCAGTAACCTTAACTAAGATTTCATCTCCAACAGAAACTACGTCTTCTACTTTTTCAACTCTTTCCTTAGCTAACTTAGAAATATGCACTAATCCTTCTTTGTTTGGAAGAACTTCAACAAATGCTCCAAAAGTAGTTATCTTAGTAACTTTACCTAAGTAAACTTCTCCTACTTCTACTTCTTTTGTTAATCCTTCAATTATCTTCTTAGCTGCATTTACACCTTCATGATCACTTGAACTTATAAATACTGTTCCATCTTCTTTGATGTCTATTTTAACACCTGTATCAGCTATTATCTTATTAATAACTTTACCACCTGTACCTATTACATCTCTGATCTTATCTGGATTAATAGACATAACTTCAGTCTTTGGTGCATAGATTGAAACATCTTTTCTTGGTGCAGGCATACATTCATTGATCTTATCTATTATTTTTAATCTAGCTTTTCTAGCATCTCTTATTGCATTTTCAACAACATTGAAGCTGAATCCTTGAAGCTTAGTATCAACTTGGATAGAAGTTATACCTTCAGTTGTACCTGCAACCTTAAAGTCCATATCTCCGAAGAAATCTTCTATACCTTGAATATCAGTTATAACTTGTTCTTGTGTTAAATCTTCTGAAGTTATTAATCCCATAGCAATACCTGCTGCTGGTCTCTTTATTGGAACACCTGCATCTAATAAAGCTAATGTTGATCCACATACTGAAGCTTGTGATGTTGATCCATTTGAACTTAAAACTTCTGATACTAATCTTATTGTATATGGGAATTCCTCTTCTGATGGGATTAATGGCTCAAGTGCTCTTTCTGCTAAAGCTCCGTGACCAATTTCTCTTCTTCCTGGACCTCTTAATGGTTTTACTTCTCCAACACTATATCCTGGGAAGTTGTAGTGATGCATATATCTCTTAGACTGAGTTTCATCAATACCATCTAAGATTTGTATTTCACTTATTGAACCTAATGTAGCAACTGTCATTACCTGAGTTAATCCTCTTGTAAATAATCCAGTACCATGAGTTCTTGGAAGTATACCAACTTCACAGCCTAAAGGTCTTATTTCATCAAAGGCTCTTCCATCTGGTCTTCTCTTTTCATTTAGAAGCATATTTCTTACGATCTTTTTCTGCATAGTATAAAGAACTTCTTTAATATCAGCTAAATTATCAGGATATTTTTCAGCAAATTCTTCATTAACTTTTTCATTAACTACATCTATTGCTGCATTTCTTTCATCTTTATCCATGATATACATAGCTTCTTTAACCATATCGAAAGCAAAGTCTTTTACTTCTTTTTCTAATTCTGGATCTACAGAATATAATTCTGGCTCATCTTTTTTCTTTCCGAATTTAGCCATAGCTTCTTCTTGGAAAGTAATTATTTTTTGACATTCAGCAAATCCATATTCGATTGCTTCTATCATTGTATCTTCTGGTATTTCATTACCGCCAGCTTCAATCATCATTACTTTTTCTTTAGTAGCACATACAGTTAAGTGAAGAATACTCTTTTCTCTTCCTTCACTGTCTGGATTAGTAACTAGTTTTCCATCAATTAATCCAACTTGTACTGCTGCCGCTGGGATTGTATATGGAATACTTGATAAACATAATGCAAGTGATGCTGCATTTATTGCTAATATTTCAGGTAAAACGTCTTTTTCTACAGATACTACTGTACAAACTACCTGTACATCATTTCTATATCCCTTTGGAAATAAAGGTCTTATAGTTCTGTCAACAGCTCTACCATTTAAGATAGCTTTCTCAGATGGTCTTCCTTCTCTTTTTATAAATCCACCTGGAATTTTACCTACTGCATATAGTCTTTCTTCATATTCTACACTTAATGGGAAGAAATCAATTCCTTCTCTTGGTTCTTCTGATGCGTTAACATTTGTCATGATAACTGTATCACCATAACTAGTTAATGTTGCCGCATTTGATAACATACCTATTTTTCCGAATTCGACTTTAAGTTCTCTTCCAGCGATTTCGGTACTTAGAACGTTATTCATATGTTATGTGACCTCCCTTCAGGTTCTTAAAATATCATATTTTTATAAATACCTTTAAACTCCTTATCTCTCTGCTTAAATAAGCTTCTTAGTTAATATCCTTAAGCGATATAACTTATCCAAGTTTATAAGGTAAGTTCAGACTTTATTAATGTTTTATTAGGATTTCTCTAATTCATTATTAAAATAGAGCGGAAAACTCCGCTCTAAAAATTATCTTCTTAAACCTAATTCTTTGATTAAAGTTCTGTATCTTTCAATATCTTGCTCAGCTAAATAGTTTAAAAGACCTCTTCTTTGACCAACCATCATTAATAATCCTCTTCTTGAGTGGTGATCTTTTTTGTGAACTTTTAAGTGTTCAGTTAAAGATTTTATTCTTTCTGTAAGTAAAGCTACTTGAACTTCTGGAGAACCAGTATCCCCTTCGCTTCTACCATACTTTTTAATTATTTCTAATTTTGTTGCCTTATCCATTATAAGCGCACCTCCGTGTAACTTTTTTTATTATCCCCTGATTCCAAGTAAAGAGACGGCACCTCAAAACTTAGGATTAGGTTCATGAGTAATTATATCAAAAGTAAAGATTAATGTAAACTAAATTCTTAAACTCGACACATAATTCTCATTATGCGCAAAAGATTTGTCTTTTTCAAGCTGATTTTTCAATTGTTCTATACCACTGAATTTTTTTTCATTACGGATTTTCTTTATAAAAAATACTTCTATATTTTTCCCATATATATCTTCATTAAAATCTAATAAATATGTTTCTATTGTAAGTTTTTTACCTTCAACCGTAGGATTATTTCCTACTGAAGTAATTCCTTTATATATATTATTATTAACCTTAACATTAGTATAATATACACCTATTGCAGGTAAAATAAATTTTTTATTATAATCTAAATTTGCTGTAGGAAAACCGATAGTTCTGCCGATTTTTCTTCCATGTACAACTTCACCTGAAATTTTTAATGGATGACTCATCATTTTATATGCTTCATATACATTTCCATCTTCAATTTCTTTTCGTATTCTTGTACTGCTTATTACCTCACCTTTATATTTACATGGTTCCATAATAAAAAGTTCAAATCCATACTCCTTCTGAAGTTCTTTAAGAAGTTCAGTATCTCCAGTATTTTTATATCCAAATTTATAATTAAACCCTACCACCAAACCCTTTAGATGGAACTTATTTATAAGAAATTCTATAAACTCTCTTGGTGACATTTTCATGAATTCATTACTGAATTCTTGAAAGTACACCATATCTATTCCGCAGTCTTCTAAAATTTCTACTTTTTCATGGTTATTCATAATAAGTTTTGGAGTATTATTCAAATTCAGTACAGCTCTTGGATGATTTTTAAAAGTATAAACTATACTTTTACCATTATGCCTTTTCGCCTCTTCACATATTTTATGTATTAACGAAAGATGACCAAGATGTAATCCATCAAAACTGCCAAGAGCTATATAATTATCAGAATCCTGCAATTCTTTTAAATCTGTATCTTTTACGATCATTTTTTTACTCCTAAATTAAACCAACAATTTTTCAATCTTGAATCCTTTGTCTTCCTGCCTGCCAAGACCTATAAAAAAGCCTTCGCTGTCATATACTCTATATAAAACACTTTGTTCTCTTTTTTCATTAGTTAATCTTTTATCAAATACATTTACTCCATTCATCAACAGTTTTGTAAATGAACTGTTTACAGTAAGTTTTGGAAAGCTTTGTAAGGCTTCTTCAATTGTAATCAACTTACTTTCAATGTTTTCTTCTGTAAGGTCATCAATGTTAACACTATTTTCCTGATCAAAAACAGAAGTTCCCGATCTGTTCAGCATTGTCATTGTTGCGCCCACATTGAGCTTTTCACCTATATCATAACATAAACTTCTTATGTATGTACCTTTTGAACAGCTTACTTTCATAGATATATAAGGAATTTCAATTTTTATATCTGTTATATTGTGTATAGTTATCCTTCTTGCTTCTCTTTCAACTTCTATTCCTTTTCTTGCAAGATCGTATAATCTCACACCATTTTTTTTAAGTGCAGAATACATTGGGGGAACCTGATCATATTCACCTATAAAAGATAAAACTGCTTTCATTGCTTCATCTTCTGTTATATTTGAATAATCTTTTTCCTCTGTAATTTCACCTTCAAGATCATAAGTAGTTGTTTTCTTTCCTAAAACAAGCTGTACTTCATACACTTTAGAAGAATTCATTATATAATCTATTATTTTTGTAGCTTTTCCTAAAGCAACTGGCAGAACTCCTGTTGCTTCAGGATCTAAAGTACCTGTATGTCCAACTTTTTTTTCATGAGCCAAAAATTTAATTTTACGAACTACATCAAAAGAAGACATACCCTTATTTTTATAAACATTTAATATTCCATTCATATCTGCACTTCCTATTTTATAAGCCCATTTCTGCTTTTAGTGCTTTTAATAAGTTTTCTTTTGCATCTTCCAGATTAACATTTTTCTGCATAAGGCCAGCCGCTTTTACATGACCGCCTCCTCCAAAAATTTCTGCAACTTTTCTTACATCTACATCATTTTTAGATCTAAGGCTGCTCTTTGTTCCTTCTTCTACTTCTTTTAAAAGAAGCGATACTTCAACTCCCTTTATTCCAAGGCCAATAGAAATAATATCGGAAGTATCTGTATTTGGAAGATTAAAACTCTCAAGCATTCCTTTTGGTATGGAAAGGACTGCTACTTTATTATCTAAAGCAAGTTCAATATTTGATAATACTGTTCCCATTAATTTTATCTTTTCAAATGGCTTATTATCAAATAATGCACTATGAATCTTACTATTATCAATTCCTGAATCTATAAGTTCTCCAGCTATGCTATGTGTTCTCTTTGTAACATTTGAATGTCTGAATGAACCAGTATCTGTTACAAGCCCTGTATACACAGCACTTCCTATAGCCATAGCTTCACTGCTTCCATCTTTTAAATCAATGCCAAGTTCCTTGACAAGTAAATAAGATAACTCACATGTAGCTGCTGCTTCAGGATCAACAAAATTAATGTGACCATAATTTTCATTTGATACATGATGATCAAAATCTATTAAAGTACCTTTATACTCACTTAAGTCAGCACTTATTCTTTCTACATTTCCACAATCCAATATGATTACTAAGTCAGTATTTTCATCTGGTTTTACTGTTTCACCATCAATTTCTTCACTAAAAGAAAGGTAAGAGAAGTTATCTGGAATAACATCTCTTGATATTACATATGCATCCTTTCCTATATATCTTAGTGCATTAAGAAGAGCCAGTGTACTTCCTATAGCATCACCATCCGGTGATGTATGAAATGATAATCCGATTCTTTTTGCTTTTAAGATTTCATCTTTAATTATGCTTAAGCTCATTATTTCTTGCTGCTTATCTTTTGAATTAATTCATCCATATGCATACCATAATTTATAGAATCATCTAATTCAATAATTATTTCTGGGCAGTGTCTTAAATTAATCTTCTGTCCTACAGTTTTTCTTATAAAACCACTTGCACTCTTTAATGCAGTAAGATTATTTTTCTTTTCTTCTTCATCATTACAGAAAATACTTACATATACTTTTGCATATCTTAAATCCTTAGTAACCTTAACATCTGTAACAGATATCATGGCTGTAAGTCTTGGATCTTTTATTTCATTTTGAATCAAACTGCTGATTTCTCTTTTAAATTCTTCGTTGATTCTTCCACCTCTATAGTTTGCCAAATCTATCACCTCTTAAAGTTCTTTTCTTTGAACAGCCTCCATAACGAAGCATTCAACAATATCTCCTTCTTTAATATCATTGAACTTATCGATACTTAAACCACATTCATATCCAGCTGCAACTTCTTTAGCATCATCTTTGAATCTCTTTAATGATGATAAAGTTGATTCAAATATTACTATTCCTTCTCTTATAACTCTTACTTCAGCATTTCTTCTAAGCTTACCACTTTGTACATAACATCCTGCTATTGTACCAACATTTGATATCTTATAAGTTTCTCTTACTTCTGCTGTTCCTAATACAACTTCCTTATATTCTGGATCAAGCATACCGATCATTGCTGATTTAATATCTTCTATTGCATCATATATGATTCTATAAGTCTTTATATCTACTCCATCTCTGTCAGCCTGAGCAGAAGCATTGCTGTCTGGTCTTACATTGAATCCTATAACTATAGCATTAGAAGCAGTTGCAAGTGTTACATCTGTTTCTGTTATAGCACCAACAGCACCATGGATAACTCTTACTTTTACATCATCAGTTGAAAGTTTTTCAAGTGACTGCTTTATAGCTTCTACAGAACCTTGAACATCGGCTTTAACTATAATTGCAAGTTCCTTAACTTTACCTTCTTTAATTTGATTATATAAGTCTTCTAATGAAACTCTATGGTTAGCCATTAAGCTTTCAGCCTTTAATTTTTCTTTTCTGCTTTCAGCCATATTTCTTGCAGTCTTTTCATCTTTAACTTGGTTGAATCTATCTCCAGCTTCTGGTACTTCTGAAAGACCTAATATTTCAACAGGAATTGAAGGACCTGCAGATTTTATCTTCTTACCAGTATCATCAAACATTGCTCTTATTCTACCATATGTAGAACCAACTAAAATTGAGTCACCTACATGTAAAGTTCCGTTTTGAACTAATAAACTTGCAACAGCACCTCTGCCTTTATCAAGTTTAGCTTCTATAACAGTACCAACAGCTCTTCTGTTTGGATTAGCTTTAAGTTCAAGCATTTCTGCACTTAATAATACCATTTCAAGTAATTTATCTATATTTAAGTTTTGTTTTGCAGATACTTCTTCAGATATAACATCTCCACCCCAAGATTCAACAAGTAATCCCTGCTCTGCTAATTCTTGTTTAACTCTATCTGGGTTAGCACCTGGTTTATCTATTTTGTTTATAGCAACTACTATAGGAACTCCGGCAGCTTTACAGTGGTCTATAGCTTCTTTAGTTTGTGGCATTATTCCGTCATCTGCTGCAACAACTAATATAACTATATCTGTAACTTGTGCTCCTCTTGCTCTCATTGCTGTAAAAGCTTCATGTCCAGGAGTATCTAAGAATGTTATTGCTTCACCATTTATAGTTATAGTATAAGCACCTATATGCTGAGTAATTCCACCAGCTTCTGTATCTGTAACCTTTGATTTTCTTATACAGTCAAGTAAAGATGTCTTACCATGGTCAACGTGACCCATAACTGTAACTATTGGTGGTCTTTTTACAAGATTTGCTTCATCATCTTCTTCTATTTCAAGAACTTCTAATTCTTGACTTTCTTCTTTCTTCTCAACCAATACATTGTATTCAGCACAAACCTTCTCTGCTGTAGCAAAATCTATTTCTTGGTTTATAGCAGCCATAACACCTGAGAAAATTAAAGTTCTTATGACATCATTTGATGGTTTCTTTAATTTTTCAGCTAATTCCTTAACTGTTATGCTTTCGCCTATTTCTATTATTTGAGTTTCTTCCATATCACTATTTCCCTCAACCTTCACTGCTTCTTCATTACGTTTATTGTTCTTTTTCTTTTTCTTTCTGCCCTTGTTTAGTTCTTCTGCTAATTGATCTTCATATTCATCAACTAAACTCTTTTTACCTTTTCCGTCAACACTTGTTTCTGCGCTTCCAGCTAATAATTCTTTTATTAATTCTGCGTCTTCATCTTCTATAGTACTCATGTGATTTTTTACTTCAACATTGAACTCTTCTTGTAATAAAGTTATTAATTCTTTTGAACTTATATTAAGCTCCTTTGCTAATTCATGTACTCTTATTTTTGACATACAGTCACCCCCGTATTATTCTTTACCCATATATTTTTCCTCCTCATATATTTTAATTAATTTTTGTGCTATTCCTGCATCCAAGACTCCCAGCAGCATAACTTCTTTGCGTCCAAGAGGACTTCCTAATTCCTCCTTAGAGAAATCTTCAATATATGGTATATTATTATTTTCACAATGTTTTTTAAATTTACTTTTAGACTTATCAGATAAATCATTAGAGATTATAAATAAATATATTGCAGTATTATTTCTATAATCATCACATTTACTATATCCCTCTAATAGATTTTTTGATTTCTTTGCAATACTTAAAAAGTTAAAAAATCTATTCATTACTGATTTCTTCCTTTAGTTTATCATAAATTTCTTCGCTTATAGTCGTATCAAGATTCCTGCTTAGTCTTTTAGCCTTAAATGATTTTTCAAGACATTCTATGCTTTTACATACATAAGCGCCTCTTCCAGATTTTTTACCTGTTAAATCAACACATACTTCGCCTTCTGGAGTTTTTACTATTCTTATTAATTCTTTCTTTGGTTTCATTTCCATGCAGCCTGTGCACATTCTTAAAGGAATTTTCTTGACTTTCATAGAAAAAACACCTCTCTATTCTTCTACATCAACAGTAGAAACATCTAAATCAGTAGTTTCATCACTATCGATTTCTACTTCAGTATTAACTAATTTTTCTTCTTCTTCATCTAATTTTTCTTTTTGTGATTTGCTTTTTATATCTATTTTCCAATTAGTAAGTTTTGCAGCAAGTCTTACATTTTGGCCTTCCTTACCAATAGCAAGTGAAAGCTGGTTATCATCTACAACAACTTTTGCACTCTTGCTGTCTTCATCAACTTCTACAGATAAAACTTTTGCAGGACTTAACGAATTTGCAATAAATTCAGCTGGATCCTTGCTCCATTTTATTATATCTATCTTTTCGTTTTTAAGTTCATTTACTATATTTTGAACTCTTACACCCTTAGGTCCAACACATGCACCCATAGCATCTACTTCTGGATCATTAGAATATACAGCTATCTTACTTCTTGAACCTGCTTCTCTTGAAATGCTCTTAACTTCAACAATTCCATTAAATATTTCTGGAACTTCAAGTTCAAATAATCTCTTAACTAAACCTGGATGAGTTCTTGAGACATGAATTTGTGGTCCTTTGCTTCCATTTTTTACTTCAACTATATATAGTTTTAACTTTTCATTGAATTTGTATTCTTCATTAGGAATTTGTTCATTTGGTCCTATAACACCTTCAAGTTTTCCTAAATTAACAAATACCATTCCCTTATCTTTTCTTAAGATAGTTCCTGTTATTATATCAAATTCTTTTTCTTTGTATTCATCATAGATTATATTTCTTTCAGCTTCTTTTATTCTTTGAGTAACTACCTGCTTAGCAAGCTGTGCTGCAACTCTTCCAAAATTCTTTGGAGTTACTTCTAAGTCAACAACATCATCTACTTCATATTTAGGACTTATAGTCTTAGCTTCTTCAATAGAGATTTCTGTAACATCATCATATACTTCGTCTACAACTACTTTTTGAGCATATACTTTTATTTCACCTGTTTCTCTATCTATGTTTACCTTAACATTTTGTGCATTTGTATTGATATTTGCATAATTTTTCTTATAAGCTGCAACTAATGCATCTTGTATAGTTGTGAAAATTAAATCTTCACAAATTCCTTTCTCTTTAACTAGTTCTCTAAGAGCACCTACAAACTCTTCATTCATCTTTAAAACCCTCCTTCTTATATTTCCCCTTCAAGATTTGCGCTTTTTATCTTATCATCTGGAATCTTAATAGTTTTTTCGCCTTCAACTATGATATAGTCTTCTCCAACTTCTTTTAATATTCCCTTGATGTTTTTTACGCCTTCAATTGTTCCATTAAATTTAACTAATACTTCTTTATCTAAAACACTATTAAAGTGTTCTTTAGTGTGAAGACTTCTGTTAAGACCTGGTGAAGAAACTTCTAAGTAATAAGCTCCTTCTATAGGATCTTCAACATCTAACATTTCACTTACTCTTCTTGAAACTGCTTCACAATCATTTAAAGAGATTCTGCCTTCTTCTTTATCTATATATATTCTTAAATAAAAATCTCCATTTTCTTTTATATATTCAACATAGTAAAGTTTATATGACAGTTCATCTGTAATTGGTCTTACCAATGATTCAATTTTTTCGATTAATGCATTTTTATTCATCATTTCTTCCCCTCGCTTTCATCTGTATAAAACCATAGATATATATTATCTTGTGCATTTTTTAAAATTTGTAATCAAAAACGCAACTATCAGTAGTAGTTGCGTTAACAAATAGAAAGAGCGGGTAAAATTTTTCCCACTCCTTTTTTACAATTAGAATTAAATGCTTTTTATATTTTAGCACACTTTCTTTATTAATACAAGAGGAGATTTTTTAAGCTAAAAAAGTGATAATTGATTTGTTTCAGACATTCCTTCGAGACACCCATGATTTGTGAGACCTTCAATTGCTGTCTTAGAAATTCCAGCCCTTCTTCTTAAATCTTCTTTAGATATAAATTCTCCATCTTTTCTGGCTTCAACTATTCCCTTTGCTGCATTATCTGCTATTCCAGGTATTGCATTTAATGGGGGTCTTAAATTACCATCTTCAATAATAAATTTAACAGCATCTGATTTATATAAATCAACTCTTAGAAAATTTATTCCTCTTTTATATGCTTCAAAACATAATTCCAAAACTGTGATAAGACCTTTATCTTTTACTGAAGCAGCATTTCCAAGTCCATAAAGTTCCTGAAGTTTTGCATGAACTGCTCCCTCTCCAAGACAGATTAAATTTGCATCAAAATCATCTGCCCTTACTGTAAAATATGTAGCATAATATGCCTGTGGATAATACACTTTAAAATATGCTATTCTTACTGCCATCATAACATAAGCAACTGCATGACCTTTAGGAAACATATATTTAATTTTTTTACATGATCCAATATACCATTCAGGAACATTATGTTCTTTCATGAGTGCTTCATCTTCTTCAGATAATCCCTTACCCTTTCTTACCTTTTCCATTATTGTAAATGCTTTTTTAGGCGGAAGATCTTTATACATGAGATAAACCATGATATCGTCTCTTGTTGCTATACATTCCCTTAATGTAGTAAATCCTTCTTTTATGTAATACTGTGCATTATTAAGCCATACATCAGTACCATGAGAAAGTCCTGATATTCTAACAAGGTCAGAAAATGTTCTTGGCTGGGTATCTACAAGCATCTGCCTTACGAACTTAGTACCAAATTCAGGCAACCCATAACTTCCAACTTCACACTCAAGTTCTTCTTTTGTTACCCCTAAAGCTTCTGGTGAAGTAAATAGACTTAATACCTTTTTATCATTTAATGGTATGCTCTTAGGATCAACACCTGTTAAATCCTGAAGCATTCTAAGCACAGTGGGATCGTCATGTCCAAGTATATCAAGTTTTAACAGTCTTCCTGATATAGAATGGTAATCAAAATGTGTTGTAATAACATCTGTATCATTATCATCTGCCGGATGCTGTATTGGGCAGAAATTATATATTTCATTGTCAGCTGGTACAACCATTATTCCTCCTGGATGCTGTCCTGTTGTTCTCTTTATTCCAGTACATCCAATTGTAAGTCTGTCAACTTCAGCCTGTGGTACTATAAGTCCTCTTTCATCAAGATATTTTTTTACATACCCATACGCTGTCTTTTCTGCAACTGTACCAATTGTCCCTGCTTTAAATGTATGACCTTTTCCAAATAGTACTTCGCAGTATCTATGAACAACACCTTGATATTCTCCTGAAAAGTTAAGGTCTATATCAGGTTCCTTATCCCCTTCAAACCCTAAGAAGGTTTCAAATGGAATATCATGCCCGTCTTTTTTATATGGCGTTCCACACTCTGGACAATCCTTATCTTCAAGGTCAGCTCCTGAACTCACAGATCCATCAAGGAAGAACTCTGACTTCTTACAATTAGGACACACGTAGTGTGGAGGAAGCCCATTAACTTCCGTTATATCTGACATGGTTGCAACAAAAGATGATCCTACAGACCCTCTGGAACCAACCAGATATCCATCTTCAGTGGATTTTGCAACAAGTTTTTGTGCAATAAGATAAAGAACTGCATATCCATTATTAATTATGGAATTAAGCTCTTTATCAAGCCTCTTCTGAACAACCTCTGGAAGATTATTTCCGTATATACTGTGAACCTTATTCATAGTCATATTTCTTATATCATCTTCTGCGCCTTCAATCTTTGGCGGGAATGTTTCATCAGGTATTGGCTTTATCACTTCTACAGAATCTGCAATCTTATTAGTATTTTCTATTACAACTTCATCTGCTATTTCATTTCCTAGATATGAAAACTCTTTAAGCATTTCTTCTGTCGTTCTGAAATATAAAGGCGGCTGCTTATCAGCATCTTTGAATCCCTGACCTGCCATTAGTATCCTTCTGAATGCTTCATCCTTAGGATCCATAAAATGTACATCGCATGTAGCTACAGTCATTTTGCCACATTCTTTTCCAAGATTATAGATTCTTTTATTTATTGCTTTAAGTTCATCTTCATCTTTAACCATTCCTTTTTCTATAAGAAATGAATTATTTGCTATTGGCTGTATTTCAAGGTAGTCATAAAACTCCATTATCTTCTTTACTTCTTCATCACTTTTTCCATCAAGCAAAGCCCTATAAACTTCACCAGCTTCGCATGCTGACCCTATAATAAGTCCCTCTCTCATTTCAGCAATAAGACTTTTTGGTGTTCTAGGTCTCTTCATAAAGTTATCAAGATGTGCAGTTGAAATCATTTTATATAAATTCTTAAGCCCCGCCTGAGTTTTCGCAAGTATTATAGCATGATAAGTAGGCTGCTTTTTTATATCAAAATGAGCTACAAACAGATTATTTAATTCCTTTAAATTGCTTATGTTATGATCTTCCTTCAGCATTTTAAAGAACTTCAATAAAATTTCTGCTGTACATTTAGCATCATCAACAGCTCTGTGGTGATTATCTAGTGAAATTCCAAGATGTTTTGCTACAATATTAAGCTTAACTTTTTTAAGATCAGGACATAAAAATCTTGCAAGAGGTACAGTATCCATTATTGAATAATCAAATTCCAGACCTAAATCCCTGCAGTTTTTCTTTATAAATCCAGTATCAAAAGCTGCATTATGTGCTACAAGAACAGTATCCTTACAAAACTCCATAAATTTAGGAAGCAGTGATTCTATAGTTTCAGCATCCCTTACCATATCATTATTTATTCCTGTAAGTTCTGTTATTACATATGGAATGCTTCTTTCAGGGTTAACAAAATGACTGAAATTATCTATTACCTCACCATTCTTTATTTTAACTGCACCTATTTCAATTATTTTATCATTAACTGGAGAAAAACCTGTTGTTTCAATATCGAATACAACATATGTATCATCCAGTGAATCACCTTTTTCATTCAGTACAATAGGAACACCATCATCAACAAGATATGCTTCAACTCCATATATAACCTTTATTCCATTTTTCTTTGCAGCACTCTGAGCTTCAGGATAAGCCTGAACTCCTCCGTGATCTGTTATTGCTATTGCAGGATGTCCCCACTTGGCTGCCCTTTCTATAAGCTTTCCTGGAGCAGTCATCCCATCCATAGTGCTCATAGTAGTGTGAAGATGAAGTTCTACTCTCTTTTTAGGCGCTCCATCCATCTTTTCAGTTTTCTTCATTCTGTTTATATCTCTTCCCATTATTACAACTTCTCTTGAATAAGTATCATAAACAGCTTCTCCTCTCACCTTACAGTAAAAGCCTTTTTTAACTTCTTCCAGAACAGCTTCTGTATCCTGTGGACGTAAGAAACACTTTACAGAGATAGAACTTGTATAATCAGTTATACAGAATGTAAATATAATCTTTCCTGTTTTTGTCTCAATAATTTCAGTTTTAAATACTTCACCGATTATTGCTACATATCCGCTTCTCTCATTTATTTCAGCCATATCTGTTGTTTCCATCTTTATAGCTCCACCCATGATTGTATTTTCATCCTTAGGAGCTCTCTTATATGTCTGAAATTCTCTCTTCTTTTCAGTCTGCTTAGATTCTGTACTTTCTTTTTTACCTTCACTTCTGCCTTGAGATGAAGATGCACTAAGAGATCCTGGTGTAATATGTCTTCCGTTCATAACATCTTTTATAATTTTTTTGTTTTCTTCAAGCTTTGCTGCCTCATAATTTTCCAAACCTGATAATGCTTCATTAAATTTAAATTCAACACGGGCACTTACATCAAAAATATCTTTTATTGCTCCTTCTATAAAGGAATTGGCTTTTTTATTATTTGCATGATTAACAAGGGCTGGTGTTCCTGAATATATAAAAATCGTTTTATCTTTAACTTCTCTATCTTTAGAATATAAAAGTGCTCTAATCAGGGGGAATTTTCTTGCAACTTCCTCAACAACACTTGACCAGTGCTCTTCTACAATATTCTCCAAAGTGCAATTTGTAACATCTCTATAGCATAATATTTCGATTTCAACATGAAACCCCAAATTATTTAATACTATCTTTTTTAATTCCTCTTCCTCTATACTGTTCAATACATCACAGCATTTAATTACTATCTTAAGAGTCTGACTTTTTTTAAAGAATTGAAATCGTAATATTATAATATCCTTTTCACCTAGAATTTCATTATTAAGAATGTCCTTCTTAAGTTTTTTTATAAATTCCTGACTCAAAGGCACACCTCTCTCTTCTTTTGTTTATACTAAATTATATTAATAATCCATTAAAATATATATTTTAATCATAGAGGGATTTACTAGCAAATACAGCAAATCCCCCTTATATTCTATCTAATTTTGTATTTAATTGATTTCTACAATATACACTTATAGTTTAGCCTCAAATCACCAGACTGTATATCTTTATATTATAGAATTTAATTATTTACAATAACATTTATTCCATTATATTTCTACAATTTATCTACTTCTTCCATAAGAGCATCTATAAGTTCTTCTTCTTTTACTTTTTTTATAATTTCACCTTTTTTAAATATTATTCCCTGGCCTTTTCCTCCAGCAATTCCAATATCCGATTCCCTTGCTTCTCCTGGACCATTAACTACACATCCCATAACAGCAACCTTTATATCTTTGTTGCAGTTTTCAAGTCTCTTTTCAACTTCTTCTGCAATCTTTATTAAGTTAATCTGAGTTCTTCCACATGTAGGGCATGAAACAAATTCCACACCATTCTTTCTAAGTCCAAGAGAGCTTAAAATTTCTTTTGCAACTTTGATTTCTTCAACTGGATCACTTGTTAATGATACCCTTATTGTATCCCCGATTCCTTCAGCAAGGAGAGTTCCTATACCAATACTTGATTTTATAGTTCCTTTTTTTACTGTTCCTGCTTCTGTTACTCCTAAATGAAGAGGATAATCACATTTTTCAGCTACTAATCTATAGCACTCTATCATCATAGGTACATTAGATGATTTTATAGAAATTACCATATCATAAAAATTTAAATCTTCTAAAATTTTCACATGTCTTAATGCACTTTCAACTAGACCTTCTGCATTAACTGTTCCATGTTTTTCTAGAATGTCTTTTTCAAGGGAACCTGAATTCACACCTATTCTTATAGGGATATTTTTAGCTCTGCAGCTCTCAGCAACAGCTTTTATCCTATCTACACTTCCTATATTTCCCGGATTTATTCTTAAAGCTGAAACTCCATTTTCAATAGCCTTAAGTGCTAATCTATAGTCAAAATGTATATCTGCAACTACAGGAATTGGAGACTTTGCAGTAATCTCCTTAAGTTTTTCTGCATCATCCATGTCAAGGACTGCACATCTTATTATCTCACATCCTGCATTATACAATTCATGTATCTGATTCAATACTGCTTCAACATCTTTTGTACGAGCTGTTGTCATAGATTGAATAGATATAGGAGCATCTCCTCCTACATATACATTTCCAACCTTTACTTTTCTCGAGATTCTTCTGTTCATACTACACCACCTATTTTATCGATTCATATATTAAATTCACTCTTTATTTTAATAGTTAATATAGTTATTATATATCTTCAAATATCATATTGTAAACTAATGAATAATTCCATTTACTTTAAGATTATTTTTGAATTTAAATTATGTATTATTCTGATTATTTAAAAAAGGAATTATTCCACAATTAATCGTGAAATAATTCCTTTGCTATTTTTTATTTATATATTTACCGGAAAAATAATATCTTTAAGGGTTACAACTACCATTAGTCCAATTAAAATCATGAATCCTACATAATTTAATCCTTCTACAATTTTATTTGGAACTTTTTTTCTTGTTATAAGTTCTATTAATAATATTACAGTCCATCCACCATCTAATGCTGGGAAAGGTAATAAATTAAATACAGCAAGATTGACACTTAAAAATGCAGTAAACAATGCTAAATTCCATATACCTGCCTTAGCTGTTGCAGCTGACATCTTAACAATTGTAATAGGTCCACCTACATCAGTCTTTAAGTTTGCCTTTCCTGTAAATATCATTCCTAATCCTTTAAAAGTCTGTGAAACTAGAGATGCTGTCTGTTTAAAGCTTTCTGTTATACTCTCTCCAATACCTGGATTTTCTACACCAGTAAATCCAACGCCTATCATATATGCGCCACTTTTTTCATCGATTTCAGGAGTTATTGTGAATTCCTTCTTTTCACCATTTCTTTCAACTACTACTTCCATAGGATTTCCATATGATAATGTAGTTCCTATTGAAATATCATCTCTTGTAAATACTTTTAGTCCATTTACCTTTAGGAACTTATCTCCTTCTTCTATTCCAACTTCATACGCTGGTGAACCGTCCTTAACACTATCTGCATATGTATGATAATATCCAAAATGATGTATATACCCAGTGAAAATGCATATAGCCAGTATGTAATTCATGCATACACCTGCAACTATTATAGTAATTCTTCTTAAAGGTGATTTCATTGAAAAACTTCTTTCATCATCAACAGCTTCTTCTTCACCAAGCATGCTTACATACCCACCAATAGGAAATAGACCTAATGAGTACTTTGTCTCTTTTCCCTGTTTTGAAAAAATTTTTGGCCCCATACCAATTGAAAATTCATTAACTTTTACCCCATTAATTTTAGCTAATGTAAAATGTCCTAATTCATGTACAAATATCAACACTCCAAAAGCTATTATTGCTAAAATAATATACATATATTAAACGTTCCTCCTTAAATAGCATTTTCTCTTACATATTCCTTAACTCTTTTATCTAAATCAATAACATTCTCAATATTTAACTCCTTTTCTACCTCCCCTTTAAATGCTTCCATTGCTTTTTCTATTAAATCTGCAATATATAGAAAGCTTATTTTTTTATTTAAAAATAATTCTACAGCTGCTTCATTTGCACCATTTAAAACTGTAGGCATTAAACCACCAGTTCTTCCTGCCTTAAATGCTAATTCAAGTGCTTTAAATGTACCCATATCAGGCTTTTCAAACGTAAGCTGGCTTATTTCATAAAAATCAATTGTATCTGCAATTAAATTCTTACGTTCTTCATAATTAAGTGCATATTGTATTGGAAGTCTCATATCCTGTGCTCCAAGCTGTGCAATTATGCTTCCATCAGTATATTCAACCATAGAATGTATTATGCTCTGTGGATGTACCAATACTTGTATATTATCATAATCACAGTCAAAAAGCCAATGTGCTTCTATAACTTCAAGTCCTTTATTCATAAGAGTTGCAGAATCTATTGATATCTTTCTTCCCATATTCCATTTTGGATGCTTTAATGCATCTTCAACTTTTACATTTTTCAAATCTTCTGTAAGCTTTCCTCTAAAAGGTCCTCCAGATGCAGTTAGAATTATTTTTTTTAGTGTTTTTATATCATTTCCTCTAAGACTCTGATCTATTGCGCTATGTTCAGAATCAACCGGCAGTATTCTTACATTGTTTTTTTTCGCTTCTGACATAACCAGTTCACCAGCTACAACTAATGTCTCTTTGTTAGCCAGTGCAATATCCTTCTTAGCTTTAATTGCCGTAAGAGTTGGTTCCAATCCTATCATACCAACAACAGATGTCACTACTATGTCAATTTCATCTAAAGATGCTATTTTATTAAGTCCTTCTATTCCATCAAGAACTTCTATATCTTTATTTTTATTAATACAATAATTTCTTATTTCATCAGCTGCTGATTTATCCATCATTCCTACATAAGATGGATTAAATTCTTCTATAATTTCTATTACTTTTTCTACAGATGTATTTGCAGTTACTCCAATAAGTTTCAATTCATTTTCAGATTTTCTTATTACATCTAATGTCTGTGTTCCTATTGAACCTGTAGCACCTAATATAGAAAGTTTTCTCATTTTATTTCCTCCCAAAGTTTACTCGATTTCACCATATATTATTTCTTTAGCAACAATACTGTACATAGGCCCAACAAGTATACCTAATATGCCAAATACTTTTGCTCCTATATAGATTGAAATAAATATGACAAGTGGATGTACATCAAGTTTATTTCCTAAAAATTTTACTTCCAATATCTCACGTATTACTTGAACTAATATATATAGACATATTAATCCAAAAGAAACTAAATAATTCTTCATTATAATATTGTATATTATAATAGGAATAAATACAATTATCGTTCCTACATAAGGAAGTAAATCTAATAATCCACATATAAGGCCAAGCATAAAAAATTTAGGAATTCCAAGTATAAGAAATCCAAATATTATTTCAAGTGTAGATATTAATATAAGTATTCCCTGTATGCTTATCATATTAACAAAGTTATTCTTCTGTTTCATAATCTTTTTTATAATATCATTTGGAAAGACCTGCGATATAAGTTCTAATATATTTTCTCTATCAACAAGTATAAAAAAAGTACATATATTAGCTATAAAATATGCTAGTATGCTGTCTCCTGTGCTTACTGCACCACGTCTTATATCGGTATCATTTAATATAGAAAAAACACCTTTTCCTATTTTCAAATCATTCAAATCAATATTCATTGATTTCGATACATTTTGAATAAGACTATTAATCAATTCTACATTTGATAGATATATCTTCTTCAATATGTAATATATCTCTCCACCCATATATATTATTGTTAATATCAGCAATATATTTATTAATATTAAAGTAGTTGCACCTGCAATCTTTCTAGGTATATTAAATCTAATCATAACCTTATATAAAGGCATGCATATTATTGACATAATAAGTATTGCTAAAAAAGGTTTAAAATAATACTTTATTATAAATGTAATTATAACTGTAATTATTAAAGATAATATAAGTGAAAAAATTTTTTTATATCCCTCAAAAATAATTTTCACCCCCATCTTAATTGATTACTTTTACATTATATGCAGTTACTTACATAATAAATTACAAAGAAAAATATAAATCTCAATATAATAAAAAATCATGTATCTGAGTTAATTTCAAATACATGATTTTTCCTATATATTTACTACAAATGTTAAATAATAAAATACTACAGTTGCTGAAAAAATTATACTATCAAATCTATCTAATATTCCTCCATGTCCTGGAATAAGATGGCTGTAATCTTTAATACCAACATATCTCTTTATTGATGATGCAACTAAGTCACCAAACTGTCCAAATACTCCGCATAATGCTCCAATTATAAAATAATGATAAACCGGCATTATATATGTGTATTTATTTATAACAATTCCAAATATACCACAAAATATTGTAGCTCCTAACAGTCCTCCAATAGAACCTTCAACTGTTTTTTTAGGTGATACTTTTGGACATAATTTATGTTTACCTAAAAACTTTCCACTATAGTAAGCTGCAGTATCAGAAAGCCATGAACCTATAAATATAAGCCATATAAGATACATTCCATTACTTTTTTCATTAACTAAATATACAGTACTTAATAAAATTCCGGCATATATAAAGCCAAGAAGTGTAATAGCAACATCAACAAAAGTATAAGTTAAATCCACTACTGGAACTATTAAAAGAAGGAATACTGCCACAACTAAAATATACATTATAGTTTCAAAATTATTATTATTAAGATAATATAATACTAATAATATATATGCTGCTATATCTATAGGTTTAAAATTGTTATGTTTTAATGCATTAAAAAATTCCCATAATGCCATTAATGATAATGCAAATATAAATCCTTTAAGATAAATTCCTCCAAGAAAAATAAATATTATAAACGGAGCAATCATGGCTGCACCTAAATATCTGTTATCAGATTTCAAAATCTAACCACCCCTTTATTTTATTTTACCAAAACGTCTATCTCTATTTTGATAATCATATATGGCAGATCTTAAGTCTTTTTCCTGAAAATCAGGCCAATTGATATCTGAATACCAAAATTCAGAATAAGCACATTGCCACAATAAGAAATTGCTTAATCTCTGTTCACCTGATGGTCTTATTATTAAATCAGGATCTGGAATACCTTTTGTATATAGATAGTTTTCAACTAATTCTGAATTAATATCCTCTTCTTTTATAATATTATTTTTTATATCTGAACTTATAAGCTTTATTGCTCTTACTATTTCATCTCTTCCTCCATAATTAAGAGCAAAATTTAAGTTTATTCTAGTATTGTTCTTTGTAGTTTCTATTGCATCAGCTAATGCTTCCTGGCATTCTATTGGCAGTCTTGAAACATCACCTAATACATTCATTTTCACACCATTTTTATGACATTCATCTAGTTCCTTGTTTAAATAAGTTACTAAAAGCTTCATTATAGAATTTACTTCTTCTTTAGGTCTTCCCCAGTTTTCTGTTGAAAATGCATACAATGTTAAATTTTTCACACCAAGTCTTGTTGCTTCTTTCAATATTCTTCTTATTGTTTCCATTCCAGCTTTATGACCCATGCTTCTTGGTAATTTTCTTTGTTTAGCCCAGCGCCCATTACCATCCATAATTATAGCTATATGATTAGGGATATTATCCATATCTAGCTCTTTTTCATCAACCAACTGTTCTTTTTTTGTTTTAAACATATCTAACACTATTTTATCTCCCCCTATAGGAAAATGTATAATACAATTGGTTGAATATATGATTCCACAATTATATACTTTTAATTATATTAATAAAAACCTGCAGTTAAGCAGGTTTTTATTATTAAACTGATAAAACCTCTTTTTCTTTAGCAGCTATTATAACATCAATTTGTTTTACAACTGCATCTGTTTTCTTTTGAACCTCATCTTCACCTTTTTTTATTTGGTCTTCTGAGATATCTCCTTCTTTCTTTAAGGCTTTTATCTTATCATTTGCAGATTTTCTTATAGATCTTACTGCAACTTTTGCTTCTTCACCAGTCTTCTTTACGTTCTTAACAAGAGCTTTTCTTGTTTCCTCTGTTAGTTCTGGTACAACTAGTCTTATAACAGTTCCATCATTTGAAGGATTTAATCCTAAGTCTGATTTTAATATTGCTCTTTCAATTTCTTTAAGCATTGGTTTTTCCCAAGGAGTTATCATAAGAACTCTTGGTTCTGGAGCAGATACATTTGCCACTTGGCTAAGTGGACACATGCTTCCATAATACTCTACTTGAACTCTATCAAGCATAGTTGGGTTTGCTCTACCAGCTTTCATTGTTGATAAATCTGACTCTAACACAGATATTGTTTTTTTCATCTTTTCTTCTGCATTTTTGATAATATCCTTAATCATAATAAACCTCCTATTTTTTGGTTACTAATGTACCTATGTTCTCTCCGCACATAGCCTTCTTAATATTGCCAGGTTCATCTAAGCCAAATACAAGAATTGGAATTTCATTATCCATACATAATGAAGTTGCTGTTGAATCCATTACTTGTAATCCTTGATCTAATACTTCTATATATGAAAGTGTATCATATTTCTTAGCATCTGAATATTTATGAGGATCTTTATCATAAACTCCATCTACTTTTTTAGCTAAAAGAATTACATCAGCTTCTATTTCAGCAGCTCTAAGTGCAGCTGTTGTATCAGTTGAGAAATATGGATTTCCTGTTCCTGCAGCAAAAATAACTACTCTTCCTTTTTCTAAATGTCTCATTGCTCTTCTTCTTATAAAAGGTTCAGCAACTTCTTTCATTTCAATAGCAGTCTGAACTCTAGTTTTAACTCCTACTTGTTCTAATGAATCTTGAAGTGCTAATGCATTTATACATGTTGCCATCATTCCCATATAATCAGCAGTTGTTCTATCCATTCCTTCTCCACTTCTGCCTCTCCATATGTTTCCGCCACCAACTACTGCACCAACTTCAACACCCATATCTACTAATTCTTTAATTTCTAGTGCTATTCTCTTTGCTACGTTAAAATCAAGACCAAAACCACTTGCTCCAGCTAAAGCTTCTCCTGAAAGCTTTAATATTACTCTCTTGTATTTACATTCTGACATATTAAACTACCTCCTGAATATTAATAGGCTTATTTCACCATTTATCTAGTTACTATTATACCTGAAAATCCACCCAAAATATACAATTTTTAGTATTATAATCATTATAATAATTTAAATTTCTAGATCTTTTTTCTTTTAGTATATCATTAATATATGCACATACATTATGAATATATTTTATTACTTATACTCTTAAAAAAAGAGAACACAAAGTGTTCTCTTTGGTTAAAACTATTTGCCCATTTGTGCAGCAACTTCTGCAGCAAAGTCTACCTTTTCAACTTCGATTCCTTCTCCTCTTTCGTATCTAACGAATCTAGTTATAGTTATTGGAGAACCAACCTCTTTAGATTTTTCAGCTAAGAATTTAGCTATTGTCTTGTCGTTATCTTTAACCCATAATTGGTCTAATAAACAAACTTCTTTGTAGTATTTCTTAATTCTACCTTCTACCATTTTTTCAACGATATTTTCTGGCTTACCTTCATTTAAAGCTTGAACTCTGTAGATTTCTTTTTCTTTTTCTACTGAAGCAGCATCTACTTGATCTTCGCTTAAGAATAATGGGTTAGCAGCAGCGATTTGCATACAAACTTCTTTAGCAACTTCATCAAGAACATCGCTTGCAGTGTCACATGCAACTTCTACTAAAACTCCGATTCTTCCACCACCGTGGATATAGCTCTTAACAACTCCGTTTTCAATAGCAAACTTAGTGAATCTTCTTACAGTCATGTTTTCACCTAATTTAGCTATTAAAGCTTTTAATGCATCAGAAACTGTTGTATCAGCATCAAATTTTTCATTTAATAAAGCTTCAACATTTTCAGCTCCAGTTTCAACAACCATTTCTGCTAATCTTTCAGCGAAAGAAATGAATTCATCATTAGCAGCAACGAAGTCTGTTTCACAGTTGAATTCAACAACTGAACCTTTTTTCTTATCTTCTGAAATATATGTTTTAACTATACCTTCAGCAGCAACTCTTCCTGATTTCTTAGCTGCGTCTGCAAGTCCTTTTTCTCTTAAGAATTCGATAGCCTTATCGATATCTCCTTCAGTTTGTACTAGAGCTTTTTTACAATCCATCATTTTAGCTCCAGTCATATCTCTTAGTTCTTTAACTAATTGTGCACTTATATTTGCCATTATTTAAATCCTCCTTATTAATTGAAAGTAATCCTTACCATATAGCAATTTAGGAAAAGGGTAACTGAATTGGACTTCACTCACCCTTTTTTTATCTAAATTATTCAGCTAATTGTTCGCCTTGTCTTCCTTCGATAATAGCATCAGCCATTTTAGCAGTTATTAATTTAACAGCTCTGATAGCATCATCGTTACCTGGAATTACGTAATCAACTTCTTCTGGATCACAGTTAGTATCTACGATAGCAACTACTGGAATTCCTAAAATCTTAGCTTCTGAGATAGCATTCTTTTCTTTTCTTGGATCAACTACGAACATAGCTCCAACATTTGAAGCATCTAAGTTTCTGATACCACCAAGGTTCTTTTGTAACTTTTCTAATTCACCTTTTAATTTTATAACTTCTTTCTTAGGAAGAACATCAAAAGTTCCATCTTCTTGCATTTTTTCGATATCTTCTAACTTCTTAATTCTGCTCTTGATAGTTGTGAAGTTTGTTAACATACCACCTAACCATCTGTTGTTTACGAAGTGCATGTTGCTTCTGATAGCTTCTTCTTCGATAGCTTCTTGAGCTTGCTTCTTAGTTCCAACAAATAATATGTCCTTACCGTCAGCAGCAACTTCTTTTATGAAGTTATAAGCTTCTTCAGCTTTCTTTACTGTTTTTTGTAAGTCGATTATATATATTCCATTTCTTTCTGTGAATATATAAGGAGCCATTTTAGGGTTCCATCTTCTTGTTTGGTGACCAAAGTGTACACCAGCTTCTAATAATTGTTTCATTGATATTACTGACATTTTCTTACCTCCTGGTTTTTACCTCCATTATTGTTTTCTTATAAAGATACCTGAAAATTCAGGCACCGTCTTTACAAACGCAATAATGTGTGTATTTTTTGTTACCTTAGATAGTATATCACAAGGTATATTTCCTATCAACAAAAATTTTTTATTTTCTTTAAAATTTATGTCATAAGATAGGCATATTATACTAGCTATTATTCAAATTAAAAAATAACTTATTTTAAATATTATTTAGCACTATATATAATAATAACCATTTTACTCTTTAATAATACATTCTAAATGAAAAATTTTTAAATAATAGAAAAACCCGATTGAAATTGAATTTCAAATCAGGTCAAATATTATAAATAAACTCTATTCTTATTTACTTTATTTTTCGTAATTCTTCAACAAGCTTTTCGTTTAATACTCTAATATATGTTCCTTTCATTCCAAGAGATCTTGATTCAATTACACCTGCACTTTCAAACTTTCTTAAAGCATTTACTATAACACTTCTTGTTATTCCAACCTTATCTGCTATTTTAGATGCAACTAATAGACCTTCATTACCATTTAATTCATTAAATATATGTTCAACTGCTTCTAACTCAGAATATGATAAAGTACCTATTGCAAGTTGTACTACGGCTTTCTTTCTTGTTTCTTCTGCAATCTCATCCTGCATTGCTCTAAGCATTTCCATGCCCACAACTGTGGCACTATACTCTACCAGCACTAAATCGTCATCTGTAAACATATTTCCAAATCTAGCAAGAATAAGTGTTCCTAATCTTTCACGACTTCCCATTATCGGTATAATAGTTGAAAGCTTATCTACCTTTTTACATTTGCCTATTTCTTCGAAGACACATCTACCTTCGTTTGGAACATTTGCTAAAGTTTCACTAATGCTTAATAATGTCTTATTATAGTCTTCTGGAAACTTTTTATCTTCTATTACTTTTTTCTTCATAGCTTCACACTCAAAGTCATGTCCAAAAGCATATCCCAAAACCTTTCCCTTCTGGCTGATAACATATGCATTACATTCTAAAACATCGCTTAGTAATCTGCATATATCTTGAAAAGCTACTGGATCTTTACCAGACTTTTGTAGAATCTTATTAAGCATTCTAGTTTTCTTTAATAGTGATGACATTTTCTTCCTCCTAAGAACTTTATATAAACGAATATTACTCATTATTAATATAATTATTAGAAAATTCTTAATTTATTGAATTTTTTTACAACTTAATATTAATCTAAGTTTAACATATGCACATGCTGTTTTCAACAGTATTTTTATACAATTCGACAAAATATAATACTCTTAAGTATGTCACCACCTAATAAAAAATACTACTCTTCCTTCTTTTCATCTTTTACTGGTTCTTTATAACCACACTCACTATTAGAGCATTGTATATAATTTCCTTTTGTTTTAGAATATTTTAAAACCATATATGAATTACATTTAGGGCACTTTTCTTTAACTGGTTCATTCCAGCTTACAAAACTGCATTCTGGATATCCTGAACATCCAAAAAATTTCTTGCCCTTCTTACTTCTCTTAGCAACAATAGGTTTTCCACATTCCGGACATGGAACATCAAGTTCCTCTACTATTGGTTTTGCATTTTTGCACTCTGGATACCCTGGACATGCAAGAAATTCTCCATATCGTCCTCTCTTTATAACCATCATTCGTCCACATTTTTCACATTTTACATCACTGACTTTATCTTCTATTACTACTTTTGATATTTCTTTCTCTGCTTTTTCAATTGCCTTTTGAAGAGGAGTAAAGAATTCAGAAACTATTTCTCTCCAATTTTCATTTCCTTCTTCAACATCATCAAGCTTTTTCTCCATATCTGCTGTAAAGTCAACATCCACTATCTGTTCAAAATATTCTGTTAATATGTTATTTACTATTTCTCCAAGTTCAGTTGGAATTAAAGTTTTCTTTTCTCTGACAATGTAATTTCTCCCAAGTAAAGTTGTTATTGTAGGTACATAAGTACTAGGTCTTCCTATACCTTTTTCTTCTAATAGCTTAACAAAAGAAGCTTCTGAATATCTAGGTGCCGGCTGAGTAAAATGCTGGCTTCCTTCAAGACTTGCTACTTTTAATTCTTCATTTTCTTCTAACTGTGGAAGAACAACTGCGTTTTCATCATCTTCATTAGTATATTCATAAATTTTCATAAATCCATCAAAATCAATAATCGAACCAGATGCTTTAAATTTATAATCACCATTTACTATATCGATTGAATTTGTATTTAATACACAAGAAGCCATTTGACTTGCTACAAATCTCTTCCATATCAATGAATATAATTTATATTGTTCAGTAGTAAGATTTTCTTTTGCTTTTTCAGGAGTTATATCTATATAAGTTGGTCTTATAGCTTCATGAGCATCCTGAATATTTTTCTTGCCCTTATATATTCTTGTTGTTTCAGGCAGATATTCTTTTCCATAAGTTTCTTGAATAAACTCTTTAGCTTTTGCCTGTGCTTCTTCTGATATTCTTACAGAATCTGTTCTCATATATGTTATTAAACCAACAGTTCCATATCCTTTAACTTCTACACCTTCATAAAGAACCTGTGCTATAGACATTGTTCTTTTTGTATTGAAATTCAGCTTTTTATTAGCATCCTGTTGGAGTGTACTTGTAGTAAAAGGAGCAAGAGGATTTCTAATCTTCTTCCCTTTTTTAATGCTTTTAACTGAAAATACTCCAGTATTAAGCTCATCTATAACTCTCTTAGAATCTTCTTCTGTAGCTAATTCTATTTTTTTATTTTTATAAGTCGAAAGCCTTACAGGGAATTTCTTTCTTTCTTTTTTTAACACACAATCAATTGACCAGTATTCTTTAGGAATAAATTCCTTGATTTCTTTCTCTCTATCGCATATCAATTTTAAAGCTGCAGACTGTACTCTTCCTGCACTAAGACCCCATTTAACATTTTTCCATAGTATTGGACTTATTTCATATCCAACAAGTCTATCTAAAACTCTTCTAGCCTGCTGCGCATCCACAAGATTAATATTAATTTTACGAGCTTCCTTTATTGATGCCTTTACTGCTGTCTTAGTTACTTCATTAAATACAATTCTGCATGTTTCATCTTCTGATATTTTTAAAATATTAGCTAAATGCCATGATATTGCTTCCCCTTCTCGGTCTGGATCGGTTGCAAGGTAAACTTTATCTGCCTTTTTAGCAGCTTTTCTTAATTTATTTATTAATTCGCCCTTACCTCTTATTGTTATATATTTAGGCTCATAATTATTTTCTATATCTACGCCTAATTTACTTTTAGGCAAATCCCTGACATGCCCCATTGATGCTTCTACAACATAATTTTTACCAAGATATTTGCCAATTGTTTTTGCTTTTGCTGGCGACTCTACAATCACAAGTTTTTGACTCATAGTATAACTTCATAAATTATATGAAGTATTCACCCCCTATATTCTTAAATTATTTTAACATAATAATTTCCGGGTAAACAAATAATTTCATCTTTAATCTGCATTTCAAACAGCATCGCATACAAAGCGCCTCTTTCAAATCCTGTCTTCCTAAAGATATCATCAATATGCATCGGAACATCACTAAGACAATTTATTATTTTCTTCTTTTCTGGCGATTTAATCATAGGCCTTATTTTTATATCATGGTCTAATGATAATATCTGTCTTAAATCTTCTGGACCTGAGCATATTTCAACTCCATCTTTTTTTATAAGTTCATTTGTTCCTCTGGCACCTTCATAAAATATAGACCCTGGTACAGCCATAACCTTTACTCCTTTTTTTAATGCAAAATTAGCTGTAATCAATGATCCACTTTTTTTTGATGCTTCAGTTACGATTATTCCTCCACTAAGTCCGCTTATAATTCTATTTCGTCTTGGGAAATTAGACTTTAGCGGTGGAGTGCCTAACATAAATTCTGAAATTACTGCTCCCTCTTCTTGAATTTGTGAAAACAGTTTTCTATTTTCTGCTGGATATACTTTATCAATCCCACATCCTAAAACACATATATTTATTCCACCGTTTTCTAGTGCAGTTTTATGTGCAATAGAATCTACCCCTCTTGCACCTCCGCTTATAAGCGTAATATTATTAGTAATAAGCTCCTTTGTCAAGACTTTTGTTACAGCCATTCCATAATTTGAACATTTTCTGGCGCCAACTACACCTATAGAATAATTGTTTATTACTTCAATATTTCCCTTATAAAATAAAAAATATGGAGCTTCTGAAATTCTGCCTAACTTCTCTCTATACAATGGATTAGCGTAACTTATAAATCCTATTCCTTCTCTATACAATCTTTCTTCTGTTGTACAAACTTTATCATATAAATCTTTTTTATTAATTTTTTTTATTTTTTCTGCAAAAATTTTTTCTTTGAAAATTTCATCATTGCTTTTAATATATTCAAAATTATTATATATGTCTTCTGCATTTTCATATCTTTTTATAAGATTTATTTTTAAACTTGCTGGAATTTCTAATAGTACTAACCATAAATCATAATTCATAAATTCATTCTCCTATATAACTTCTCCATTAATATTTTTTCTATAACTAAAAGCTTCTAATAAATTTTGTTCTGAAATATCAATTCTGCCCTCAATATCAGCAATTGTCCTTGCTATTTTAATTACTTTTCCATACCCTCGCAGAGATATATTACTGCAATTATAATAATGTTCAAGTATTGAATTGCATTTCCTGCTTATTCTGCATAATTCAAAAATATCTTTTCCTTGAATTTCAGAATTATATTTGTAACTGCTGCCTTTAAATCTTTCTTTCTGCTTAACTCTTGCTTTTAGTACATTTTCTCTCATTAATTTCGAATCATAAATATCCTTACCACTTTTAATTTCTTCATATTTTACCCTTGGAACATAATTAAAAATATCTATTCTGTCTAATAATGCTCCAGAAAATTTTTTTATATATTTATTGGTGTAGTTATTTAGTTTATATAATTCACCATCTATTTTATTTATGTCTTTTCTTTCAACAGGATTAAATGCACCAACCAGTAAAAAGTCAGCTGGCATTGTATAGCATCCTGAAACCCTGGTAATATTGATTTTCTTTTCTTCCAAAGGTTCTCTTAAGCTTTCAAGTACTTCTTTCTTGAATTCTAAAATTTCATCTAAGAATAGCACACCATTATGTGCAAGAGTTATTTCTCCAGGTTTTATTTCTTTGCCCCCTCCTATAATTGAAAGTTTGGTACTCGTATGATGTGGTGCTCTGAAAGGTCTGTTAATTATT
>JBJEJM010000272.1:30070-38969 GCA_051878075.1 Clostridium sp.
GAAATTACCTCTTTTAAATTTCTTAACGGATAATAGTTTTCTCCTTTTAAATAAAAACTTTCCTGCAGGTTTTCATAAGGAAAAATAAATTTATTTTTCTGCCTGCTGCTGCCCTCCAATATAATTGGAATAGTTCCTCTGACTGATTTTAATTCTCCAAATAATGAAAGCTCTCCAAATATGACAAACTCCTCAATTCCATCTACTTTTATCTGTTTAGATTCCATAAGTATTCCAAGAGCCATAGGCAGATCTAACAAAGATCCTATTTTTTTGACATCTGCTGGTGCTAAATTTATAGTTATCCTTCCTAGTGGAAAATTATATCCACAATTTATGATTGCAGCTCTTACTCTTTCTTTTGCTTCTTTAACTGAAACATCTGGAAGGCCTACAATTGAAAACTGAGGCAGACCTTTTGATATATCTACTTCCACATCTATCAATATTCCTTCAAGGTTATTATAAGTTGCACTTATTATTTTTACTGCCATATACATCACCATTTAGAATTATAGACACATATTTTAATATTAATTCAGACAGTGAAAAATGATTAGTATTTTTATAATATGTCAATACTTCATTTGATAATTAATTTTTAATGAATATATTCGCTTATTATGAATATTCATTATTTAAAAATTAATTACAATACAACATATAATTTAAATTAAAAATACAATTTGAAAGGAGCATCTGCTATAAAATATATTTATAAATCCATATTTAAGCAGTATATATTTATAACATGAAGCACCTGAATAAAGATATTGGTAATTATGGCGAAAAAATAGCACAGAATTTTTTAAAAAAGAATGGCTATCATATACTTGATTGTAATTTTAGAACCCATATAGGTGAATTGGATGTGATATGCAGAAAACAGAATCTTCTAATAATTGTAGAAGTAAAAAGCCGTTACAATCTCGATTATGGTTTTCCAAGAGAGTCTGTAAATTATCAAAAGCAGAAATCCATAATAAAATTAACATATTCTTATATCTACTTAAAAAAACTCTATAATTTAAATATAAGATTTGATATCATTGAAATTTTATTTAATAATAATAATTCAAAATATGAAATCACACATATAAAAGATGCTTTCAGATTATAAAATGAGCAGAAACCGAATCCTTAAAAGATTGATTTCTGCTCATTTTAATTATCTTCCATTAATTTTTTTAAAAAACTTTTTCTATGTATTTCACATTGCCCGTATTTCTTAATTGCATCTACATGCTTTGCTGTTCCATATCCAACATTATTTTCGAAATCATAATGTGGATATTTTTCAGCATATTTTTTCATTAGATTATCCCTATACACTTTTGCTACTATTGATGCTGCTGCAATGCATGCACTCTTAGTGTCACCTTTTATTACTGACTTATTTTCTATTTCTATTCCTTTTACAAGATATCCATCAGACAATACAAGATCAGGCTTAACAGAAAGTAGATTACAGCTGTCTAAAAAAACTTTATTATTAGCTACACCTATTCCAATTTCATCAATTTCATAATTTGAACTTTCCGCTATATGGTAACATACTGCTTTTTCTTTTATTATCTCCGCCAGTTCTTCCCTTTTGCTTTCTTTTAATTTCTTAGAATCATTCAAATATAATATAAGCTCATCATCTAATACATCTAAATCAAGCATAACACTACATGCAACTATAGGACCTGCAAGGGGACCTCTTCCAACTTCATCAACACCTGCTATATGTTTATAATCACCAAATGACTTATCAAAAGAATACATTTTCCTGACTCTTTCAACTTCATTGATATATGCCTGAATCTCTTTATTCAGCTTTGCAGCTAAGGATAATACGTTTTTACGCTTATCTCCTTCAAGCCAGCTTATTATCTCTTTATGATTGTTATTTTTATATTCGTCAACTATTGAAATTTTTGAAATTTCATCTTTAATTTTTGCAAATGATAAAGATTTTATATCTTCATTAATTATTTTCATTGCTCTCAGCTTCGCTTTCTTCTTCAATTGGACGTTCTAAAGATATTTTACCAATCTTGCCTCCTCTGAACTCGTCAAGCAGAATTACAGCTATTCTATTGTAATCAATCTGCCCGCCTGAAATGAGAGTCCCCCTCTTTTTACCAATTGCATCTAAAGTATCTAATGGATTTTCAAAAACTTCAGCTAATTTATATCTTTCCTTTAACTGCACTTCATAATTATTTTGAAGCCTTTCAACAAGTTTTAAGGCTAATTCTTCTATGTCCATGATTTCATCTTTTATAGCTCCTGTAAAAGCTAAATTTAAAGCAGTAGTATCATCTTCAAATTTAGGCCATAATACTCCTGGAGTATCTAATAATTCAATACCTATTGAAGTTTTTATCCATTGCTTGCTTTTAGTTACACCTGGTCTATCACCTGTTTTAGCAATATTGTTTCTAGCCATCTTATTAATAAATGTAGACTTTCCTACATTTGGAATTCCAACAACCATAACTCTTGTTATAATTTTGGCCATGCCTTTAGCTTTAAGTCTATCATGCTTTTCTTTTAAAAGATTTAATAAAGCTGGTTTTATTGCTTTTAATCCATCACCTTTTAAACAGTTTACTTCAAGTACTTTTACATTATCATTAGTAAGATAGTCTATCCATTCCTTTGTAACTCTACTGTCTGTTAAATCACTCTTATTTAAAAGAATTATTCTTGGTTTTCCTTCCAATAATCTATCAATATCTGGGTTGGCAGAGCTTCTTGGTATTCTTGCATCTCTGATTTCAATTACTGCATCAACTAATTTTAAATTTTCCTTAATTTCTCTCTGAGTTTTTCTCATATGCCCTGGAAACCAGTTAATTGCCATATGAATCCCTCCTTAAATTTGTTATTTAATTGAAAAAGCACAATGTACATTTCACAATATAATATAATAATGATTATACCCAGTTTAAATGGAATTAGTAATTTATTGTGTCCTGCCCATTGTGCATTATTTTTTTATATTGCAAATAGATCTGAATCTATTATAATTTTAATCTTTCTGCAATAAAAAAAGGACTGAAACACAGTCCCCTTTTTATATTATCTAGTTAATAATTCTTTAACCTTAGCAGCCTTACCAACTCTGTCTCTTAAGTAGTAAAGTTTAGCTCTTCTTACTTTACCTTTTCTTACTACTTCAATCTTATCAATGATTGGCGCATTCATTGGGAATGTTCTTTCAACACCAGTTCCGTAAGCAACTCTTCTTACTGTGAAAGTTTCTCTTAAACCACCATTTTGTTTTTTGATTACTGTTCCTTCGAACATTTGGATTCTTTCTTTGTTACCTTCTTGAATCTTTACATATACCTTTATAGTATCTCCGATTGCAAATTTAGGTAAGTCAGTTCTGATTTGTTCAGCTTCAATAGCTCTTATTATTTCGTTCATTGTGCATTCCCTCCTTAACGATAATTTGACGTTCTTAACACAGTTTTTCATGTAGACAGAGGAACGCCCGTACTAGCACAAAAATTATAATACCACATATTATTTTTTATTTCAACAAAGAAATTATTCATTTTTTACTTTTCATTGTATTTTTTTAAAATCTTAATGTCTTCTTTAGTCAATGTAACTTTGTTATACATATCTGGTCTTCGCTCTTTTGTTATTTTAAGAGACTGAAATCTTCTCCATTTACGTATGTTTTCATGATGCCCTGACAAAAGTATATCTGGTACTTTATCACCTTCAAATTCTTCTGGTCTTGTATATTGTGGATATTCTAGCAGTCCATTATAGAAAGATTCTTCCATAAAACTTTCTTCCTTTCCTAAAACACCTGGAATTAGTCTTAAAACAGAATCAATAACTGGTATTGCCGCCATTTCTCCACCAGTAAGAACAAAGTCACCTAAAGATATTTCCATATCAATATGCTTATATACTCTTTCATCTATTCCTTCATAATGACCACATAAAAATATAAGATTTTCTTCTTTTGCAAGTTCATTAGCAGTTTCCTGGTTGAAAGTTTTTCCTCTTGGCCCTAAGAAAATTACTTTCCCTGGATTATTTCCTTTTACATGTCTTATACAGTCTACAATAGGCTGTGGTGACATAACCATTCCAGCACCTCCGCCATAAGGGTAATCATCTACTTTTCTATGTTTATTTACTGTAAAATCCCTTATATTGAAAACTTCTAAATCTACTATTTTATTATCACGTGCTCTTCCTATTATACTGTGATCAAAAATTGAAAACATTTCAGGAAACAATGTTAAAATATTAATCTTCATCCTGCCACTCACCTACTGGTCTTATAACTATTTTTTTCTCATCTATATCTACGCTTAAAACTATATCTCTAAGTACAGGTATTAAAAGTTCTTTAGGCTGTTTAATCCAATATACATCGTTATTACGTGTGCTTATTACATCAAATACCTTTCCTAATTCCTTTCCTTCAGTATCATATACTGTGCATTGCTTCAAATCTGCCACATAATATGTATCTGGTGGAAGTTCTGGTTCTTTATCTCTAGGTATTTCAATATATTTCTGCTTATAAGTTTCAGCATCATTCATTGTATCTACACCTTCTAATTTAAGGATTACTCTATCTTTTTGAAACTTAACACCTAATATGTTCATTTCTACACCGCCAACTAATACGTTCTTTAAGCGTTTAAACTTATTAACATCTTCAGTTAATGGATATACCTTTACTTCACCTTTAATTCCATGTGTATTTATTATCTGGCCTATTTTAAATAATTGTTTTTCCAAAAAATTCACCTCTGACTTTATTTGAGTTAATTTTATTATCATTAATAATAATGCTTATATTCATTTAATATAAATTCACCAAACTTTGTTTGAATTTACCTATATTGTTTTCTACAATATTATATATTATAACCTCACAAAAGGAAACTAAGAATATTATTTATAGTTAACAGTTAACAAATAACAGCTGTAAGTAATATTTTTTAATTTTTATAGATATATTAAATTCATATTTCATATATAAATTTAATAATTCATTCTGTTAACTATTAATTATTAACTATAAAAAGAGCCAGGATAAACCTGACTCTTAATTTTAGATGATTTCTACTATAACGCGTTTATGTTGTTTAACTGCGGCTGCTTTTACTACTGTACGTATAGCTTTTGCAATTCTTCCTTGCTTGCCGATAACCTTTCCCATATCTTCTGGAGCTACCTTTAATTCAAGTATAAGAGACTGCTCTCCATTAACTTCATTAACGGTAACTGCTTCCGGGTCATCAACAAGAGATTTAGCTATATATTCAACTAATTCTTTCATAAACGTCTATAATCAGATTAAACTGATTATAGAATTCACCTCCAAAAATTACTTAGTAAGACCTGCTTCAGTGAAAAGTCTCTTAACTACGTCTGTTGGTTGTGCACCGTTAGCTAACCACTTGTTAACTTTTTCTTCGTTTACTTTGAATTCAACTGGTTCAGTTAATGGGTTGTAGTATCCAACTTCATCGATGAATTTACCATCTCTTGGAGATCTTGAATCTGCAACAACTACTCTATAGAAAGGAGCTTTGTGAGCACCCATTCTTCTTAATCTGATTTTTACTGCCATCTTAATTTCACCTCCTTTTAAGGTTAATAATTTATTTCAATCTAGAAAGGTAACTTGCCTCCGAAAAGGCCGCCTTTCTTGCTAAATTGCTTTTGGAATGATTTCATTTGCTTCATTTGCTTTTTCATCATTTCATAACTCTTCATAAGTTTATTAACTTCCTGAATTGATGTACCAGAACCCTTAGCTATTCTTAATTTTCTCGAATTAGATTTTGCTATAAGAGCTGGATTACGTCTTTCTTTAGCTGTCATAGACTGAATAATAGCTTTAGTCATATTCATTGCAACTTCGCCTTTTTCCAAGTCTACTCCTTTAAGTTCCTTAGAATTCATACCAGGAATCATTTCTAATATCTTATTTAAAGGTCCAAGCTTTTTCATTTGATCCATAGCCATTAAGTAATCATCAAAGTTAAATTCCTGATTTAACATTCTCTTACCTAAATCAGCTGCTTCTTTTTCATCAATTGCTTCCTGTGCTTTTTCTATAAGTGATAATACATCACCCATACCAAGAATTCTTGATGCCATTCTATCTGGATGGAACACCTCAAAATCATTCATCTTTTCACCAAGACCAACGTATTTTATTGGCTTATTTATTATACTCTTTATTGAAAGAGCAGCTCCACCTCTTGTATCACCATCAAGTTTTGTTAAAATAACTCCAGTAACATCCAGATCATTATTAAAACTTTCTGCAACATTAACTGCATCCTGACCTGTCATAGAATCTACTACTAAAAGTATTTCTGATGGCTTTACATTTTCTTTTATATCTTTTAATTCCTGCATCAAATCTTCATCTATATGAAGTCTACCTGCAGTATCTATAATAACTATATTGTTTCCATTATCTTTAGCATGAGCAATACCTGCTTTTGCTATATCAACAGGATTTACTTTATCCCCCATTGAGAATACTGGAATTTCAATCTGCTTTCCTACAACTTCTAACTGCTTTATAGCTGCTGGTCTATAAACATCACATGCAACTAGCAATGGCTTCTTATTGTCTTTTCTAAGATTCAATGCTAATTTACCACACATTGTAGTTTTACCTGCACCCTGAAGACCAACAAGCATTATTACTGTAGGACCTCCGCTATTGTAGTTAAGTTTACTTTCACTTCCACCCATAAGATTAGTAAGTTCTTCGTTAACTATCTTAATTACCTGCTGTCCTGGTGTCAAACTTTCTAATACTTCTCCACCTACACACTTTGAACTGACATTTGATACAAAGCTCTTTACAACTTTATAGTTAACATCTGCTTCTAATAAGGCAAGCTTTACTTCTCTCATGGCTTCTTTTATATCTTTTTCAGTTAACTTTCCTTTGCCTTTAAGTTTTTTGAAAGTCTCCTGTAATTTTTCTCCTAAACCTTCAAAAGCCATGTTTACCTCCTCCTTATAAATTTTCTAGCTTTTCTTTATATTTTATAATATCCTCTTCGTCAATGGAATATTTACTTTTCAAACAATCTAAAAAATTTATAATTTCATGTTCTCTGTTTATACTCTTTTGAAGTAAGTTCAGCTTACTTTCATAGGATAGAAGTTGTTTATAACATCTTTTGATTAAATCGTGAATAGCCTGACGACTTGTTTTATTGACTTCAGCTATTTCAGCTAAAGATAAATCATCATTATAATACCATTCCATTATGTCTCTTTGTTTCTCTGTCAATAATGAACCATAACAATCCATAAGCAGTGAAACCTCAACTCTATCTACCATCTAATCACCTTACCCACAAAAGAGATTTTAACAGGATTTAATCTGAGTGTCAAGTATTTTTACTTAACACCCAGAATTATTTTTTTATTTTTCAATCTCTTATTACTTTTTATATCATATTCCTCATAAAAAACATACTTAATTATCTAAATATCAATAAAAAATACTGATAATTTCTATATTTGATTTTATGTATGCTGTTAATTCTTGATTATATAAGTGCATCTGCAAATGCTTCAGCATCAAATTTCTGAAGATCATCAACACCTTCTCCTACACCTATATATCTTACAGGTATATTTAGGCTTTGTTTTATTGATATAACAACTCCACCTTTAGCTGTACCATCTAATTTAGTTAATATTATGCCATCAATAGGACATACCTCCATAAATTGTTTTGCCTGAATAACAGCATTTTGTCCTGTTGTAGCATCTAAAACCAATAAAGTTTCTTTTTTATAGTCACCTAGTTCTCTATCTATGATTCTATTTATTTTTTCAAGCTCATTCATTAAGTTTTTCTTATTATGAAGTCTTCCTGCTGTATCACATATAAGTAAATCAACATTTCTTGCTTTTGTAGCTTCTATAGCATCAAATACAACTGCTGCTGGATCTGATCCTTCCTGATGTTTTACTATGTCAACATCTGCTCTTCTGCTCCATACTTCAAGCTGGTCAATAGCTGCTGCCCTGAATGTATCTGCTGCTGCAAGAAGAACTTTCTTTCCTTCTTCCTTATTTTTAGCAGCTATCTTTCCTATTGATGTAGTCTTTCCTACACCATTTACACCTATAACAAGCATAACCTTCTTTTCATCTTCTTCATCTTCATAAGAACCTTCTAAAAGTATATCTTTAATAACTGCTTTTAAAGCTGGTTTTACTTCCTGTGGATCATTTATCTTTTCTTTACGTATTTTATTTCTTAATCTTTCAATAATATCAATTGTTGTATCCATACCAACATCTGATGTGATTAATATTTCTTCTAATTCTTCATAAAGATCTTCATCAATTGTAATTGCTATTTTTAATACTTCATTGATTTTATCTGTTAATCCATCCCTAGTCTTTGCTAATCCTGTTTTTAATTTGTTAAATAAATTTCCAAACACTGTTTTTCCTCCTGAATTCAACTGTATTTTATGATTTCAAAACTCTTAAAAGAATTTTATTATTGCTTATATATAAACATCTGATTATGAACTTAGTCATCATTATCAGATAAATTAACCGATACAACTTTAGAAACTCCCTTTTCTTCCATTGTTACTCCATATATAATATCACTTGCTTCCATAGTACCCTTTCTATGAGTTATTACTATGAATTGTGTTCTATGTGAAAATCTCAATAAAAATTCTGCATATCTATATACATTTGCATCATCAAGTGCCGCTTCAATTTCATCAAGTATACAGAATGGTGTAGGTTTCATCTTTAAAATAGCAAATAATAGTGCTATTGCCGACAAAACTTTTTCTCCCCCAGACATAAGATTGATATTTTGAAGTTTTTTACCTGGTGGTTCAACATTTATATCAAT
>JBJEJM010000273.1:0-2122 GCA_051878075.1 Clostridium sp.
TATATTTACAAATGTTTATTATGTATATATAAGTGATGCAGATACCAATGACAGATGCTATAGAGTTGATATAAATAATGATAAATTTGATATTTTATTTAAATGTAGTAATTTTGGAAGCATGCATGTCATACCACATACAGACAGACTTGTATATGATGATTTAACCAATAATATTTTATTCGTAACAAGTCCTGATAAAAAATTAAAATTCAAAACTAATAATGATATAAGACTTATAGGAATAGATAGAAACGATATAATATATGTTGGACAGGTAAAAGATAATAAGATCTGCAGTATATTTTATGGAAAAGTAGATGATGATTCAGGTACTTGGAATAGTGTGAATCTGGATGCACCTATAGAAGCAGATAATATTTATTTTAATAGTGACAGCAATATTATTGTAAATAATGTACTTGAAGGAAAAGTAAAAAATATTACTACTGGAAAAGAGTATGAATATATAGGAAAATTTATCGATGTGAAAGATAATTTTATTGCATTAAATGATGGAGGAAAACTTGTATTTAAAAAGTTTGAATAAAAAATATGTATTGACATAAATTAAAAAATAGGATAATCTTTAGTTTAGGGAATGAAGTCTCCCTTGATAATAATCTAAAGTGCTATTATGCTGATGACTTCTGCGTCTTATTTTGTACGCAGAATTTATCGGCTTTTTTGTTTTTAGAGAGTTATATTATTAAAAAGTATATGAAGGAGGGAAATTATATGAATAAAAAAATATATGAACAATATAGAAATATCATAATCATGGGCATAATAGCTGTATTTATAGGAATAATAGTTGGAGCAATTGATACATGTTTTGGAAAAATACTGATTTCTATTACGGAATTCAGGAGTGTAAACCCAATAAAACTCATTCCGTTTTTATCAATAGCAGGTGCAGGAATAATTTATACATACAGAAAAATAGGAAAGAATAGTATTAAAGGAATGACGTTAGTATTTGAAGCAGCTGATGATGGAAACGAAAAGATACCTAAAAGGCTTATTCCGCTGATAATGGTGAGCACATGGATTACTCATTTATTTGGAGGAAGTGCAGGACGTGAAGGTGTTGCAGTACAGATTGGTGCAGCAGTAGCTGATACAGTGGGTAGAAATATAAAAATTAAAAATGCCAGGAGAATATTTATTGTAACTGGTATGGCAGCAGGTTTCGCTGGGTTATTCCAGACTCCAGTTGCTGCAGTATTTTTTGCACTAGAAGTTTTAATTGCTGGTACATTAGAATATAATGCACTTTTTACAGCATTAATTGCAGCATTTACAGCAAGTACTACTTCACATATTTTAGGACTTGAAAAATTCACCTTTGCATTAAGTACAAATATAAATCTTAATTTTCAATTTTGGATTAAGATTATAATCATAGGAATTGTATTTGGAATAACAGGAGGGCTTTTTGCATATTTACTTGGAAAAACAAAAAAGCTTCTTGGAGATATTATAGAAAATCCAATATTAAAGATATTTATAACTGGAGTAATTTTAAGTGTTTTATTACTAGCAATACATATGGGAAGATACTGCGGTCTTGGGACTAATTTAATTTCAAGCAGTTTTAATGGAGAAGTCATATATAATTATGACTGGATTTTAAAATTTATTTTCACAATAGTGACACTTTCAGCAGGATTTCAGGGAGGAGAAGTTACACCTTTATTTTCAATAGGAGCAAGTCTTGGCGTAGTTCTTGGAACATTATTTGGAATGCCAATAGAACTTACAGCAGCTCTTGGATATGCAGCAGTTTTTGGAGGAGCGACTAATACTTTTCTTGCACCAATATTCATAGGGGCAGAAGTCTTTGGGTTTACATATATGCCATTATTTTTTGTGACATGTGCAATAGCTTATATTTTCAATGGGAACATATCTATTTATTCAGCACAGAAAATAGCTGGACATTTATATATCAGATAGGGTATTTTAATTATTTTTTAAGCAGTAAGCTGATTATATAATAAGTAAAAAACATATTGAGGTAATGCAGAATGAAAGTTAATTTAAATGACGTAATAGAAGCAATAGAATTTGAAAATGATAAGCTAAATCATTATTATAATAAAAAGACAGGAATTATAAT
>JBJEJM010000274.1:0-2119 GCA_051878075.1 Clostridium sp.
TGTTTGCATTGCTCCGGAATTATTTGTGTAATACCAAGTTCCGTTGTCATTTACCCAGCCTGTTTGCATTGCTCCGGAATTATTTGTGTAATACCAAGTTCCATTATCATTTACCCAGCCAATCTGCATTACTCCGGAATTATCTGTATAGTACCAAGTTCCTTTATCATTTATCCAGCCAGTACTCATATATCCTGTTGAATCAAAATGATACCATTTACCATCTATTAATCTCCATCCGATAGAATATGAATTTCCTTCTGTATTCCACCATCCTTTAGAATCCTTTTTCCATGCAGCAGATACAGCTGCAGGTGCTGATGCTGATATAGCACATAACATTAATGCTAAAGCAACTGTCTTTTTTAATCTTAAACTCATCATTTTAAGTTACCTCCTGTTTATTCTCTTTCTCATCATCTGTATCTTTATTAAAATTCCTAAAAGAAATATTAATGTTGATAATATAAATAATTCCTTGCTAAAATAATCACATGTCAAAAAAAACATTGGTTCAAAATATGGTTTATTAAAATTCAAATATAATCTTTCATATATTTTTAATAAATAAACACATCCAAAAATCAAGCTTAAAATTCCTCCAGATATAGATACTGAATTCCCCAAAACAGCTATTGATTTACTAAGTTCTTTTCTATTTAAAATTAATAAGACAGATAATAATCCACATATTGCATATAAAGATATATAAAACATTTGATATAAAATTGAAGTAATTTTTACAAAGATAGCAAAAAAATTCGAATTAATGATTTCAGACAAATTTAATTTCTGCATTTCTACATCTATTATTTTTTCAGCTTCTATAATAAGTTTAGATGATAAACTCTTCATTTTTTCTTCGAAATTCATATTATCATCTGAAATCACAGAAATAACAATTTCTTGTATTTTTTTCTTGGAAATCTTAGCTTCCTTATCTACTGATATATCATTTTCAGATTCATAATTTATACTTTTATTATCATCATTATTGAATTGACTATCATTACCATATGATTCTTCATAGCCAGCACCTAATTCTTCTTTCTTATTATCTTTATAAAACTCTGATTCATCTATATGTGAAGAATCTTCTTCTCCATCCAAATATCCATTATCTTTCAAATACTGCCATACATCTGCCTCACTTATTCCCTTTTCAGCTAGTTTCTTTCTTGCTTCAGCTTCTGTATAACCGCTTGATTCCAATAAAGCTCGTCCTTGCACTTCTATTTCTGACCTGGTAGCTATATTCTTCATAACTATTTTTTCATTCATGTTATTGAGATAAAGCATATTTTCCGTATTAATAACTATTCTATTATCAAATGAATTTAATGGAGTAAAATAATATTCAATATTATCTCTATAAGTCATCTGATTATTTTCATAACCTTCCAAATCCAATTCATAACCTGTTAATGAAGCAAGTGCCTTAGCTATGCGTATACTATATACAGATGTATCTATATCCGCAGTAACTGCTTGTCCATTAATTATGTTTGATAACATACAATCAAGAACTATATCAGATTCTCTTTTTATATCATCTTCTGTAATTATAGATTTTTTAAAATCCTCACTTATATCATTTCCTAAAATAGAATCCATCTTTTTATATAGATGCTGTTGCACTATAGGATAAGTATTACTTTTTTCAAGTAAATCCATATATATAGACTTATCCGTAACGATAAATTTCATAAAAGATGAAACTACTGATAATATTATTGAAAATACCAATAAAATCTGGATTAACATATTAATATATTTTTTATCCTTCATTACTTAATACTCCATTAATTAAAATTTATTAATTTAATCCTAATAAAGGCTTTAGATTATTAAATATTCTTACTAAATCATCATAGCTTTCTATAGATTCAACTTTATCTATTACTTTGTTAATCTGTTCACTATTTACTTGAACAATTATATTCCCAGACTTATCTTCTAAAGATATAGTTTTTGAATTATTTGAGTTTGTTCCTATTGTTACTTTTCCATGTTTATCAATGCTAATTATTTCATTTAATAATTCTATTATTTCTGAATTAATATCACAGCCTCTTAATTCTTCCAATTTATCTAAAAGCATATATTTTATATGACAGAA
>JBJEJM010000275.1:0-11255 GCA_051878075.1 Clostridium sp.
ATGATAAATATAAGAACTGATCTAGCTCTTGAAGCAAAGGAAATATATCAGCAGGAGCATAAAAAAGAAAAAGATATTGATGGAATAGAAGTAATAAATGAAGTGGATAAAGATATAAATGTTACTACAGTAAAGGTAAAAAATGAACATGGTTCAGAGAAAATAGGTAAACCTATAGGAGATTATGTAACCATAGATATACCAAGTTTTACAGCATATGATGGTGAAACAATGGATAGAGTTTCGCAGGTAGTTGCAGAAGTTTTAGGAAGGATGATAAAGATTGATGCTCACAAGACTGCACTTGTTGTGGGTCTAGGAAACTGGAAGGTTACACCAGATGCACTTGGTCCAAAAGTTACAGAAGGAATAATGGTCACAAGACATTTAAAAACAGTAATGCCTGAAATTATGGATGATTCAGTAAGACCAGTATGCTCCATAGCACCAGGTGTTTTAGGTATAACTGGAGTGGAAACTGTGGAGATAATTAAAGGTGTCGTACAAAGAGTCAATCCAGATGTAGTTATATGTATAGATGCACTTGCAGCAAGAAGAGTTGAAAGGGTAAATACAACAATACAGATAAGTGATACGGGAATATCGCCAGGTGCAGGTGTAGGTAATAATAGAAAACAGATAAATGAAGAAAATCTTGGGGTTAAAGTTATTGCTATAGGAGTTCCAACAGTGGTTGATGCTGTGACCATAGCAAATGATACTATTGATATGGTTATAGACTCATTAATGAATAATTCATCAAGTGGAAGTGATTTCTATAAGATGTTAAACTCTATGGATAGAAATGAAAAAAATTCATTGATAAAGGAAGTTTTATCATCTAAAGCGCTAGGAGAAATGATAGTTACACCTAAGGATATTGATCTAGTAATAAATTCATTATCAAAGATAATATCAAATGGAATAAATATGGCTGTTCAGCCTAATATGGATATGGAAGATATAAATAAGTTTATGAATTAATGGAATAATTATGTAAAACTATAAGTATAATATAGAGTTGAGAATTATATTAATGAAATTAGGTAAAAATGAGGACTTAAATATTATATGAATATTTAACTTGAATTTTCAACTAATAAAGGCATGGGGGGATCTTGATGATATACACTCAAAAACGGGGGAAAATTACTTCATCAAGAAAAACAAGAGGAAAGCCTAAAATAAAAATAGGATTAATTATATTAATGGTATTGGTACTTATATTTTTTATACGTGTTATTGGTGTTCTTAAAGAAAATAAAGAAAGGGGAGCACTTGTATATGTACAAATATTGAATATAGGCCTTCCTATAGTAGAAAATGCGGTTTATGATGAAGGTATTTATGCTGAAAATAAACTGTCAATAAGCAATGTATGCTTTGAAGCATTAGGACTAAAAGATATTACTTATGGAAAAATATTATCAAAAGAATTATCTCTGCTTGGCAATATGGATGGAAGAAATTATAAAAGTACTGTTGTTGATAATAAAAACAGCCTATTTTCTTATAATCCATTTACATTAAGTGAAGAAAGCATCTTGAAAGAACCAAATAAGACTGACAGCACTAATACACAGATCTATAATCCAGCATTAAAAAAAGAACTTGATAATTCAAAGCCGGAAGTATTAATTTACCATACTCATACTAGTGAAAATTATGATGCCAGCTGTCCAGACAGTTTAAATGAAGAGACAAATGTAGTAGGGGTAGGCGATGTTTTGGAAAATGAATTAATAAATAATTATGGAATATCAGTTATTCATGACAAAACAAATCACTGTTCCTCGTATAATGAGAGTTATAAAAGATCAGGAGAGACTGTTGATTATTATTTAAAAAAATATGGGGATTTTAAAATTATAATAGATCTTCATAGAGATTCAATTAATAATAAATCAGCAACAACGACAGAAATTTATGGCATGAATGCATCAAAGATTATGTTTGTAAATGCAAAAAATAGCACGAGATATGAGAAAAACAAAGAGCTTACAGAGAAGATATATAGTAAAACAGAAGAATTATTTCCTACTCTTCCAAGAAAAATTTTAACTTACAATAGAGGAAAAGATGCATTTAATCAGAGTAAGAGTGATGGATGTGTATTATTTGAGATAGGATCACATACAAATACTCCAGAAGAATCTAAAGTTACTGCACAATGTATGGCAAGGGTTATAGCAGAGATTTTAAATAGCTGACAATTTTAATTGAAAGCTGGAAGTTAAGAATAGAAGTTTAGAGAGAAATATATTTCATGCTTCTAAATTTCTACTCTTAACTAAGATATAGTGAATAATATTCTTATTAATGGATACACTTTAGAATAATCAATTATTATGGAAAAAAGCAGGGTGTTGAAATTGAGAAGAAAGAAAAGATACATATTTAAAAAGGTAATTCCTATGAGTGTTTTGCTGATTTTAACTTTTGTTGGAATTGTATACATAAATATAATAAATACAAAAACCCTATCACCTTTAGGTAATACAAAACAAAATTATGAATTAGTCAGTGAAAGATTTGGTAAGGATTTTGAAAATTTCATAAAGGATAATTCGTATGTGAAAATTTATAATGATGAAGACAATAAAGAGATAATAGTAAGGTTGGGCGATAATGAATTTAAAATCTCATCAGAATCAGAAATACTTCAATATATTAAAGATAAAATAAACAGTATATAGATAGTTATTTTTATGAGGTGTTAAATTTTAATAGCCTTTTTAAATAAATGTATGTTATAATTTAGCTGATTTAATTATAACGGGGGTGAAAAGTAAAGCGTTTGACAATTAGAAGATAAAGATGATTGAAATATAAAGGTGATTGAAATATGAAGAAGTTGGAAGCTGAAATTAATATAGTTAAATTTCCAATAAAAATAAGAAAATCTTATAGAGATTTTTTCCTTCAATCAATTATCAATTTTCAATTTTCAATTCTCAATTGAGTAATCGTTAGTATATTATGAGAAGTGAAAGACAAAAGTATATCAGAAATTTTTCAATAGTAGCGCATATTGATCATGGTAAGTCAACCCTTGCGGATAGATTACTTGAAACTACAGGAACCTTGACACAAAGGGAAATGGAAGAACAAGTTCTAGATAATATGGAGATAGAAAAAGAAAGAGGAATAACAATAAAGTCTCAGGCAGCTAGACTTATATATAGAAGAGATAACGGTGAAGAATATATTCTTAATTTAATTGATACTCCAGGTCACGTAGACTTTAACTATGAAGTTTCAAGAAGCCTTGCAGCATGTGAAGGTGCTGTGCTTGTAGTAGATGCTACACAAGGGATTCAGGCACAAACTTTAGCTAACTGCTATCTAGCATTAGATAATGATCTTGAGATAGCACCAGTAATAAATAAAATAGACTTACCATCAGCAAGACCAGATGAAGTTAAACAGGAAATAGAAGATGTTATAGGAATTGATGCTGAAGAAGCGCCTATGATATCAGCTAAAACAGGTCTTAATATTAAAGATGTATTAGAATCTGTAGTAAACAACATACCAGCACCAGATGGAGATGAAGATGCTCCATTAAAAGCTTTAATATTTGATTCTTATTATGATAGTTATAAAGGTGTTGTGTGTATTGTAAGAATTAAAGATGGTAAAGTAAAAGTCGGCGATAAGATTAAACTTATGGCAACTAATAAGGTATATGATGTTACTGAAGTAGGAGTATTTACTCCTAATATACTTCCAATAGGAAGCTTAAGTGCAGGAGATGTTGGTTATATTACTGCATCTATTAAAAATGTAAGAGATGCTAGAGTTGGTGATACTATAACTGAAGCAGAAAGACCTACAGAAGAAGCACTTCCAGGTTATAAGCCTGCTATTCCTATGGTTTACTCTGGAATATATCCAGTTGATGGAGCTAAGTATGATGAATTGAAGGAAGCTTTAGAAAAACTTCAAATCAATGATGCTGCATTAAGTTTTGAACCAGAAACATCTATAGCATTAGGATTTGGATTCAGATGTGGATTTTTAGGATTACTTCACATGGAAATAATTCAAGAAAGAGTTGAAAGAGAATTTAACTTAGACATTATTACAACAGCACCATCAGTTATTTATAAAGTAATAAAAACAGATGGAGAAGTATTAGATATTACAAATCCTACAAATCTTCCAGAACCTACAGAAGTTGACTATATGGAAGAACCTATTGTTAAGGCATCAATAATAACTCCAAAAGATTATGTAGGAGCTGTTATGGAACTATGCCAGGATCGTAGAGGAACATATATAGATATGCAGTATATCGAAGAAACAAGAGCAGTAGTTAATTATGAAATACCGCTAAATGAAATAATATATGATTTCTTTGATACATTAAAATCTAGAACAAGAGGATATGCATCCTTAGATTATGAGTTTAAAGGATATACAAGAACAAAACTTGTTAAACTTGATATATTATTAAATGGAGATATTGTGGATGCATTATCTATGATAGTTCCAGATGAAAGAGCTTACCATAAAGGCAGAGCAATTGCAGAAAAATTAAAAGAAATAATTCCAAGACAGATGTTTGAAGTTCCAATTCAAGCAGCAATTGGTTCTAAGATAATTGCAAGAGAAACTGTAAAAGCTATGAGAAAAGATGTATTAGCTAAGTGTTATGGTGGAGATATTTCAAGAAAGAAGAAGCTTCTTGAAAAGCAAAAAGAAGGTAAGAAGAGAATGAGACAGGTTGGATCAGTTGAAGTTCCACAAGAAGCATTCATGGCTGTCTTAAAGGTTGATTAATATAATATATATTATCAAATGAAAATAAAAGTAAAAAGGCTGACCTCTATAGGTCAGTCTTTTTAAATTTTAGGAGGAAATTTTAATGAAAGAAATGTCTTTATATATACATATTCCATTTTGTAAGCAAAAATGCTTATATTGTGATTTTCCATCATATGCAGGTAAAGAAAATTTAATGGATGAATATATAAGTGCTTTAAATAAAGAGATATTAAATAAAGGAATGGATTACATAATAACAAGTATTTTCATTGGTGGAGGAACACCATCATATTTAGATGAAAAAAATTTAGAAAGGCTTCTTAAAACAATAAATAGATTAAATTTAAAAGATGATATTGAATTTACTGTAGAGTGCAATCCGGGAACGCTTAATGAAGAGAAATTATTGATAATGAGAAAAAATAATGTAAACAGATTAAGTATGGGACTTCAGTCAACCAACAATAACCTTCTTAAAGAAATAGGAAGAATACATACTTTTGAAGAATTTAAGAAAAACTATATAGAAGCAAGAAAAATAGGTTTTAAAAATATAAATATAGATTTAATGTTTGGACTTCCTGGGCAGAGTGTTGAAGAATGGAAAAATACACTTGAGGATGCAATTAATCTTATGCCAGATCATATATCAGCATATAGTTTGATAATTGAAGAAGGAACTTGCTTTTATAAATTATATAATGATGATAAATTAAACCTTCCAAGTGAAGATGAAGAAAGAAAAATGTATTTATTAGCTAAAGAATTATTAAAAAAGCATGGATATCATCAATATGAAATTTCAAATTATGCAAAAGATAATAAAGAATGTTTTCATAATAAAGTATATTGGCAATGTAATGAATATTTAGGCCTTGGAGTTTCAGCAAGTTCTTTTGTTAATGAAAAGAGGTTTAAGAATATTGATGATATAAAGATATATATTGAAAAAATAAATAATAATGTTGATATAAAAGAAGAAATACACATTAATGACATAAAAGATGATATGGAAGAATTCATGTTTATGGGACTTAGAATGACAGAAGGAATACGAATTGAGGAGTTTAAGAGAAGATTTGGTAAAGATGTATTTGAAATATATGATTCAGTAATAAAAAATAATATAAAAAAAGGTTTATTAGTTGCTGATTCGGAAAAACTATATCTGAGTTCAAAGGGAATTGAATTATCTAATTATGTTATGAGTGATTTTATATTAAATTAAATTTGTGGTAAATTAATGAAATGCTTGAAAGTGAGAGTATAAGCAGAAAGAAAAAACTTCAAAATGAATACAAGAGTAAAATGAAGAAAATTGAAGCATGAGCAACTTATTTTAGAAAAAACGATAAAATATTAATTATACATACGTATATTAAAAATAAATGGAATTGACAAAAAACATCATAAATAATATATTTAAAACATAGTCATTAGCACTCGTTGCTAATGAGTGCTAACAATAAGAGGTGAGACTATGGGGATTGATGATAGAAAAATAAAAATACTTCAGGCTATTATCAATGACTATATTCGTACTGGAGATCCGGTAGGGTCAAGAACAATTGCTAAAAATTATGATTTAGGGATTGGCTCTGCTACCATAAGAAATGAAATGGCAGACCTTGAAGATATGGGGTATCTTGAACAGCCTCATGCATCATCAGGAAGGATTCCATCAAGTAAGGGATATAGATTATATGTAGATAAACTTATGGAAAGCCATGGATTAACTCCAGAAGAAAATTTAAGGATAAAGCAATACATTGTTGATTCTGCAATGCTTGAAGTAGATAAGATAGTTAAACAAACAAGCAGCTTATTATCTGAGCTCACAAAGTTAACATGTATAATAGAAGCGCCATCAGTTAAGAAAAGCTTCATAAAATCAATTCAACTTATAAAAGTTGATGAACACAATATGGTATCAGTATTTTTAACAGATACTGGACTTATAAAAAATCACATTATGAAATTAAACAGCAACGTTCCGAATACTGAAATCCTTAATAAAATAAATGAGATTGTTAACTCAAGATTATCAGGTCTGTCAATATCACAGATAAATCTTGAAGTAATAAATAATCTAAAAAAAGATTTAGGAGAATATGAAGAGATATTTAATGCAATATTACCTCTTTTATATGAAACATTAAATACAGCCGATTCATCGGAAGTATTCATGGAAGGAACAACAAATATTTTCAATTATCCAGAATACAATGATATAAATAAAGCCAAAGAAATGCTTTCTCTATTTAATGATAAAGATTCTATATTGGAGTTATTTAATCCATCAGAAGATATTACAATCAGTATAGGAGATGAAAATTACAAGCCGCAGGCTAAAGAATGCAGTATAATTTCAGCAGAGTATTCTCTAGGAGACAGACCAGCAGGAAGAATTGGATTAATAGGACCTAGAAGAATAGATTATTCGAAAGTAATAACAATTTTATCACAAGTGGTAAAAGAGCTTAATAACATATTAAATAATCAAAAAATATGATTACCTAATATTTAGAGAAGAGGTGTAGTTAAAGACTTATGGAAGATAATAAAGAAGTTAAAAACGAAGCAGTAGAAAATGAAGAAATAAAAAATGAATCAGTTAATAATGAAGAAACTTCAGTTAATAATGAAGAAAATGTTGCAGCTTCTGAAGGAAGTGAAAACATAGAAGAGGATGAGCTTGATATGATTAAAACTCAAAATAAAAAACTTCAAGAAGAACTAGATGCAACAAAAGACAGTCTGTTAAGATTAAGAGCTGAATATGACAACTATAGAAAGAGAACTACAAAAGAAAAAGAAGGAATCTATAGTGATGCTTATGTAGATGTTGTAAAAGAAATTTTACCAATTATAGATAATCTAGAAAGAGCTATTGCAGCTGATGGAAGCTTAGAAGACTTAAAAAAAGGTGTAGAAATGACAATGAAAGGTTGTCAGGATGCATTTACTAAGCTTGGAATTGAAGAAATAGATGCTACTGGACAATTTGATCCAAACTTCCATAATGCTGTAATGCATGTAGAAGATGAAAACTTAGATAAAAATGTTATTGCAGAAGTATTCCAAAAGGGATATAAAAAGGATAACAAGATAATAAGACATACAATGGTTAAAGTTGCAAACTAAAATGCAATAGATACTATAAAATTAATTAGATATAAAGTTAAAATTTGATAATATAAATTAAAAAATAAAACTTAATTGTTTTTAGGAGGAATAGATCATGGCAAAGATTATAGGTATTGATTTAGGAACTACAAATTCATGTGTAGCTGTTATGGAAGGTGGAGAACCAACAGTTATCGCTAACTCAGAAGGTGCAAGAACTACTCCATCAGTAGTATCTTTCCAAGCAAATGGAGAAAGATTAGTTGGTCAAGTTGCTAAAAGACAAGCAATTACTAATCCAGATAAAACAGTTATTTCTATAAAGAGACATATGGGAACATCATACAAAGTTGACATAGATGGAAAACAATATTCACCACAAGAAATATCAGCAATGATTCTTCAAAAGATTAAAGCTGATGCAGAAGCTTACTTAGGTGAAACAGTATCTCAAGCAGTTATCACTGTTCCAGCTTACTTCAACGATAGTCAAAGACAAGCAACTAAAGATGCTGGTAAGATAGCAGGTCTTGAAGTATTAAGAATCATAAACGAACCAACAGCAGCATCACTTGCTTACGGTTTAGATAAAATGGATGAAGCTCATAAGATATTAGTATATGACTTAGGTGGTGGTACTTTCGATGTATCTATCCTTGATTTAGGTGATGGAGTATTTGAAGTATTATCTACAAATGGTGATACTAAACTTGGTGGAGATGATTTTGATGAAGCTATCATGAAACATATAGCTGATACTTTCAAAGCAGAGAACGGAATTGATTTAATGCAGGATAAGATGGCAGTTCAAAGATTAAAAGAAGCTGCTGAAAAAGCTAAGATAGAATTATCATCTTCAATGCAAACAAACATTAACTTACCATTCATCACTGCTGATGCAACTGGTCCAAAACACATTGATTTAACTTTAACTAGAGCTAAATTTAATGAATTAACTCATGACTTAGTTCAAAGATCAATAGAACCAATGAAGAAAGCATTAGCTGATGCTAAGTTAACATTAAGTGATATTGATAAGGTAATATTAGTTGGTGGTTCTACAAGAATTCCAGCTGTTCAAGAAGCAGTTAAGAACTTTACAGGAAAAGAACCTTCTAAGGGAGTTAACCCAGATGAATGTGTTGCAGTTGGTGCTGCTATCCAAGCTGGTGTATTAACTGGTGAAGTTAAAGATGTAGTATTACTTGATGTTACTCCATTAACATTAGGAATTGAAACAGCAGGTGGTATAGCTACTCCATTAATAGAAAGAAACACAACTATTCCAACTAAGAAGAGTCAAATCTTCTCAACTGCAGCAGATAACCAAACTTCAGTTGAAATCAATGTAGTTCAAGGTGAAAGACAAATGGCTATGGATAACAAGTCATTAGGACAATTCACATTATCAGGAATAGCTCCAGCTCCAAGAGGAATTCCTCAAATCGAAGTAACATTTGATATAGATGCTAATGGTATTGTTAAAGTATCTGCATTAGATAAAGGAACTGGTAAAGAAGCAAACATCACAATTACTGCTTCAACTAACTTAAGTGATGAAGAAGTAGATAAGGCTGTAAAAGAAGCTGAAAAATTTGCTGAAGAAGATAAGAAGAGAAAAGAAAAGATTGAAACTGCAAACCAAGCAGATCAAACAATCTATCAAATAGAAAAAGCTTTAACTGAAGCTGGAGATAAGGTAACAGCAGATGAAAAAGCTAATGTAGAAGCTAAGATTGAAGAATTAAAGAAAGTTAAAGATGGTGAAGATATAGAAGCTATCAAAGCTGCTATTGAAGCTGTTAACCAATCATTCTATCCAATAGCTACTAAGATGTATCAACAAGCAGGAGCAGCTCAAGGTGGAGCAGAAGGATTTGATCCAAATGCTGCAGCAGGAGCACAAAGTGCACCACATGATGACAATGTTGTAGATGCAGATTTCAAAGTAGACGAAGATAAATAATAGGGTTTACTAAAATCTGATTTTGGATATAATTAATACAGGGAAGGCAAACTCGTCTTCCCTTTTTCTAAAGTAAAAAGAAGATAAAAGCATTTGATAATTATAATTTATGGAATTTAAAAAATTTTTATGAGCTAATTATAATTTAAAATATAAATGACAGAATTACGTAGTAATTTTACTAATAACTATCAATTATTAATTATCAACTGTCAATTATTTTAATGGTGGTGAAATTAAACAATGGCAAATAAAGACTATTATGAAGTACTTGGACTAAAAAAGGGTGCAAGTGAAGATGAAATAAAAAGAGCCTTTAGAAAATTAGCCGTAAAATATCATCCAGATAGAAATCAAGGTAATGCTGAAGCAGAAGAAAAGTTTAAGGAAATCAATGAAGCATATCAAGTTCTTTCAGATCCTGATAAGAAGGCTAAATACGATCAATTTGGTTCGGCTGCATTTGATGGAACAGGCGGATTCAATGGAGGCGGATTCGGAGGCTTTGATGGCTTTGATATGGGTGGTTTCGGTGATATTTTTGAATCATTCTTTGGAGGTGGAGGAAGCTCTAGAAGAAGAAATGGTCCAGTAAGAGGTAATGATATAGAATATACTGTAACACTTACATTTGAAGAAGCAGTTTTTGGTGTTGAAAAAGAAATTAATATAACTAGAAATGAAAATTGTGAACACTGTAAAGGATCAGGGGCAGAGCCAGGAACAAATGTTAAGACATGTCCAACATGTGGCGGTTCAGGTCAGGTAAGAGTTCAAAAACAAACTCCTCTTGGAAGCTTTGTATCAACTTCAACATGTGATCATTGTCATGGAACAGGTAAAATTACTGAAACTCCATGTAAAGAATGCAGAGGAAAAGGTTATGTAAGAAAGAATAGAAAGATTAAAGTTAATATTCCTGCAGGTGTTGATACAGGAAATGTAATGCCTTTAAGAGGACAAGGAGAACATGGATTAAGAGGCGGAAGTCCTGGAGACTTATATGTTAAGATAAATGTTACTCCATCAAATAAATTTACTAGAAAAGGAAATGATGTATATATAGATGCACACATTTCTATGGCTAAAGCAGCATTAGGTACAGAAATAACTGTGGCTACAGTTGATGGTAATGTAAAATATACTGTCCCAGCAGGTACTCAGTCTGGAACTATGTTTAGATTAAAAGGCAAAGGAATCCAAAGAGTTAATTCAACTGGTAAAGGAGATCAATATGTCAAAGTTATTGTTGATATTCCTAAATCATTGAATAAAGCTCAAGAAGAAGCACTTTATGCATTTATGAAAGCATCTGGTGAAGAACCAGATGGGGGAACAGGAACTCATAAAAAGAAAATATTCGGGAAAAATAAATAAGATTAAATTTTTATTT
>JBJEJM010000275.1:11355-38365 GCA_051878075.1 Clostridium sp.
AATGGTGAAATTTCAGTTATGGAATTTAAGCATGCTTCAGGAGGAATGGGGGTTTATGCCGAAAGAAGCAAAAATACTTTTATGATAAGACTTAGAATTCCATCGGGAATAACAGACATAAATGAATTAAAATGGATATGTCATATTGCAGAAAAGTATGGGCTTGAAAAAATACATTTTACAACAAGGGAAGCAATCCAATATCATAATTTATCTATAGATGATGTATGCGATATTATGAAGGAAGCTCTTGAACATAATATATATACAAGAGGAGCAGGTGGAGATTATCCGAGAAATGTAGCTATGTCACCCCTTGCAGGAGTTGATAAATTTGAAGCTTTTGATGTTACACCATATGCATTAGCTGTAAATAATTATTTTTTACAAAGAATAATATCTTATAAACTTCCAAGGAAGCTTAAAGTATCTTTTTCAAGCAGTAATATGGATACAGGTCATTGTAATATAACAGATTTAGGATTTTTAGCAGTTAATGAAAATGGAAAATATTATTTTAAAGTTTATCTAGGCGGAGGACTTGGCCAGAATCCTAAAGTTTCAGTTGAATTAGGAGAGTTAATTAATCCAAATGAAGTTCTATATCATGTAGAGGCTATGACAAGAATGTTTATAGCAGAAGGAGATTATAATAACAGGTCAAAAGCAAGAGTAAGATATATTCTTGATAGAATGGGAAAAGAAGAATTTATTGAATGTTATAAGAGGCATTTAGCAGATGTTAAAAAACATGAGGATTTAACCTTAAATTTAGTACCACATTCAATTAATAAACAGGGAATAGAGGCAAAAGTAAGCAGCAATAGATTGATTGAACAAAAGCAGAAAGGATTGTACAGTGTATATTTCCATCCTATTGGAGGTCAGATTACAGTATATACATTACAGAATATACTTAAAGCAATAGAAGATATGAAGGATATATCTATAAGACTTACTATGACAGAGGGAATGTATATAAGAAATCTAAATGGAGAAGAAGCAGAAAAAGTATTAGCTGAAACTGAGAATATTGGAGGAGAAACTCATCTTGAGCAGAGTGTTTCATGCATTGGAGTTCCAACATGTCAGATAGGTATATTGGAAAGTCAGAAGTTACTTAATGACATTATAAAGTATTTTAGGGAAAAGCATTATACAAAAGATGTACTTCCAAGGATACATATTTCAGGATGCGGTAATTCATGTGGAATACATGAAGCATCTTTAATAGGGTTTACTGGAAAGAAGAAGAAAATTGATGGAGAACTTCAGGAGGTTTTTGAATTATACATAAATGGATCCTTTGAAGAAGGAAATGCAAGGTTAGGAACAAAATATGGTGAGCTTTTAGCAGAAGAAATTCCAGAATTTTTATATGAACTTGCACTATTATTAGAAAGTAAAAATATAAATTTTCATGACTTTGTACAGATGTATAAAGGTGAACTTCAGGAACTTGTTGATAAATATAAAAAATAGCATAGAAATTAAATAGACTGTTGAGCTGACTAATTAGTGCAATAGTCTATTTTAATATTATTTACTGCTATATATATTCATATTTTATATAAAAAGTAATTTAGAATGATAAAAAATTGCAATATAAATTAATATATGTATAATTATTATGAACGATAAAAGACGGAGTGAAGCAGATATGAGAATGAGAAAAAAACCTTGGGCTAGACCTGAACTTGAAAGCTGTGAATTTTTTATTATAAATCCAAAAGAAAATAAGGGTAAATGGATAGATACATTTAAAAATAAAGAAAATCCAATTTATTTAGAATTAGGGTGTGGAAAAGGCACATTTATGGCTGTTCACGCCAGTGAAAATCCAGATATAAATTATATTGCAATAGATATAAAAGATGAGGTTCTAGGGTTAGCTAAGAGAAACATCGAAAAGGCTTTTCAGGAAAAAAATATGCCTGTAGATAATGTTAAACTTATGGCACAGGAAATAGGGCTTATAAATGAAATACTTGATGAAAATGATTCTATAGATAGAATATATATTAATTTCTGTAACCCATGGCCAAAGGCAAAACATAAAAAAAGAAGACTTACACATACAAGACAATTAAATCAATATAGAAAATTTTTAAAAGATAATGGTGAAATTTACTTTAAAACAGATGATGATGAATTATTTGAAGAATCTCTTGAATATTTTAAAGAAAGTAAGTTTACAATTAAATATATAACATATGATTTACATAATAGTGATTTTGAGGGAAATGTTCAAACAGAACATGAAAGAATGTTCACAGAACAAGGCATAAAAACTAAGTTTTTAATTGCAGTAAAAGAAAAACTTGTATAATTAGCAGTTTATATTATAAGCTGATAATATGATCCTATAAAAGGATTGTTAAAAAATAAAATATAAAATAGTATATGTAGAAATTTGATAATTAAATTCTAAAATGCATTTTAAAAATGTTAGTATTAATTTTCAAATTTCAGTTATAAAGTAATGAAGGGATGATATAGATGGAAGGTATTTGGATAGAAGTAAGTGTAATTACAAAAAGCGAAGCATTAGAACCAATTTCAGGAATATTTTATGGGTTAGGGTGTCCTAATGTAGCAATAGAAGATCCACAAGATTTATTATCAAGACATCAAGGTCCTTTAACATGGGATTTTGCAGATATTAATATATTAGAGCATAAAGGAAATGCAGCAGTTGTTAAAGCTTATTTTTCACAAGATGATAAAGTTGATGAAATAGTTGAGCATGTAAAAAAAGGACTTGTAGAATTAAAGGAAATGGGAATCGATATTGGTGAAGGTACAGTAAGTTATAAAGAAATGCATGAAGAAGACTGGGCTAACAACTGGAAGAAGTACTATAAGCCAGTTAAAATAACTGATAAGATTGTAATTAAACCAATCTGGGAAGAATACAAAGAAGAAGAAAATGATTTAGTTATTGAATTAGATCCAGGAATGGCATTTGGAACAGGGACACATGAGACAACAAGAATGTGTATTCAGGCATTAGATAAATATGTTGAACCTAATACAACTGTATTTGATGTTGGATGTGGATCAGGAATTTTAGCAATTGCAGCAGCAAAACTTGGTGCAAAACATGTTGTAGGAGTAGATTTAGATCCTGTGGCAGTTGATTCAGCTAAAGAAAATGTAGGATTCAATAATTTAAATAATATTGAAATATTAGAAGGAAATCTTTTAGATGTAGTTGAAGGAAAAGCTGATATAGTAGTTGCAAATATAATTGCAGAAATTATATGCATATTAACAGGTGATGTTAAGAAAGCACTTAACGAAGGCGGATTATTTATAACTTCAGGAATAATTCATGACAGGGTAGAAATGGTTACAGATAAATTAAAAGAATGTGGATTTGAAGTTATAGAAATCAATAAAGATGGAGAATGGAACTGCATAGTTGCTAAATCTATCGGATAGGAGAAATTATGCATAAATTTTTTACAGAATCTCATAATATTAGTGAAAACCAAGGGATAATTCTTGGTGATGATGTAAAGCATATTTATAAGGTTTTAAGGCTTAATGAAGGTGAAGAAATAGTACTAAATAATTGTGAAGGTGTAGAGTATTTAGGAAAAATAAATTCTATAACAAAAAGTGAAGTCGTAGTGGATATAATTAAAAAACTTGATGTAAATAATGAGAGTGATATAAAAGTATATCTATTTCAAGGTGTTCCGAAGGGACAGAAGATGGATCTTATAGTTCAAAAAGGAACTGAGCTTGGAATTAATGAATTTATACCTATAATCACAAGCAGAGTTGATGTTAAGCTTAAAGGGGATTTTAAAAAACTTGATAGATTGAATAGAATTGCTCTTGAAGCAAGTAAACAATCAAAAAGAAGCATAATACCTAAAGTTAAAGAAGTAATAAATTTTGATGAAGCTTTATTGGAATTAAAGAATATGGATCTTATTGTAGTTCCTTATGAAAATGCAGAAAACTTTGGAATAAAAACTCTTATGAAAAAACTAAGAGAAGAAAATGAAGATATAAGTTCTATACATAATGTAGGCATAGTTATTGGACCTGAAGGCGGATTTGAAGAAGAAGAGATATCTCAATTGAGTAGTCAGGGAGCATATATTGTTACTCTTGGAAAGAGAATTCTGCGTACAGAAACAGCAGGATTTACTGCTACTGCATTAATTCAATATGAATTAAGTGATTTGGGAGGAATTTAATAATATATTTAAAAGTGAAAAGAAAGGAGAAGCTGCTAGACAAAATATCTACCCGTATTTTAGGTAGCAGGAATTTAAATATAATGTCAGATAAAATAAAAATAGTAAGAGCAACGAATAATACGGCTCATATTAAAACTACTGCTGATAAAACAATTAGAAAAAATGTTGATGGAAAGCAGTATGTAGCATTTGCAACATTAGGATGCAGGGTGAATCATTATGAAACTGAAGCAATGGCTGAAAAATTCATAAGAGAAGGTTATGAAGTAACTGATTTTAATAATTTTGCAGATGTATATGTTGTTAATACATGCTCTGTAACAAATATGAGTGATAAAAAATCAAGGCAGATAATAGGCAGAGCTAGAAGAATGAATGAAAATGCTATTATTGCAGCTGTTGGATGCTATTCTCAGGTATCTCCAGAAGAAGTTGCAAAAATAGATGGTGTTGATGTTGTTCTTGGAACAAGAAACAAAGGTGATATTGTTTATTATGTAAACAAGGCTAAAGATGAAAAAAAATCACAGGTTGTTGTTGGAGAAGTTCTTAGAAATAAAGAATTTGAAGATTTAAATATTGAAGAATACCAAGATAAAACAAGAGCATTTTTAAAAATTCAAGATGGATGTAATAGATTCTGTGCATATTGCTTAATACCATATACTAGAGGTGCAGTGTGCTCTAAAGATCCTGAAAAAGTTATTAGTGAAATACATAAACTTGCAGAACATGGATTTAAAGAAATAATATTATCAGGTATTCATACAGCATCATATGGAATTGATTTAGAAGGTGATGTTTCTTTAATTACAATATTAGAAGAAATAGAAAAGATAGATGGAATAGAAAGAGTAAGAATTGGTTCTATAGAACCATGCTTCTTTACGGATGAAGTAATAGAAAAGATGAAAAATATGAAAAAATTATGTCCTCAATTCCATTTATCACTTCAAAGTGGATGTGATGCAACATTAAAAAGAATGAATAGAAGATATACTGCAAAAGAGTATGAAGAAGCAGTATATAAAATAAGAGAAAATTTAAAAGATGCATCTATAACTACAGATGTAATAGTTGGATTTCCAGGAGAAACTGATGAAGAGTTCAATGAAACATATGAGTATTTAAAAAAGTTAAAATTAACAAAGACTCATATCTTCAAATTCAGTCCTAGAAAAGGAACTAAGGCAGCTTCTATGGAAAATCAGATAGATGGTAATATCAAAGAGAATAGAAGTAAGGCTTTAATTGAACTTAACAACAAAAATGAAGCTGATTTCAGTAAAAGCATTGTAGGCAGAGAAATGGATGTTTTAGTAGAACAGGAAGTTTCTAAAAAGCCTGGTGTATTCGAAGGATATACAAAAAATTATGTAAAAGTTGAAATAGTTAATGCTAATGAGAAAATGATAGGCAAAATAATTCCTTGCATCATAGAAGAAGCAAATGGGGATTATGTAACTGGAAAAATAATATAAAATATTGGTATAATATAGTATGGGATGTAAGGAGGTGATTTAATGGAAGATTGTATTTTTTGCAAGATAATAAATGGAGATATACCAAGTAAGAAGCTATATGAAGATGATAAGGTTTATGCTTTTTACGATATAAATCCAGAGGCTCCGGTTCATTTTTTAGTTATACCAAAAGAACATATTCAAAGTGTTAATTCTATAAATGAAAATAATGCGGATATAATAGCACATATATTTAAGGTAATTAATAAATTAGTAGTAGAGTTAAATATAGCTGAAACAGGTTATAGAATAGTAAATAATTGTGGAAACGATGGTGGGCAGACTGTAAATCATATGCATTTCCATGTTCTTGGTGGTAGAAGTTTACAATGGCCACCAGGCTAAAGTAAATATTATTTGAAATATGTTAGGATTTTTTCGTAATTTCTTGACAGTAATTATTTAAATATTGTATAATACAATATGTGTTATTAAGCCCATAGCTGAGTTAATTTAAGCTAGCGGAGGGAGGGATATTAAATGTCAGAAATCAAAGTTGGAGAAAACGAAACACTTGAAAGTGCGTTAAGAAGATTTAAAAGAAAATGTGCTAGAGCTGGTGTTATCTCAGAAGTTAGAAAGAGAGAACATTATGAAAAGCCAAGCGTAAAGAGAAAGAAAAAATCAGAAGCTGCTAGAAAGAGAAAATTCAAATAGGCTTATGATTCCTTTGAAAGAGGGTACAATTAATGTCAAGTATTAAAGATAGATTACAAGAAGATTGGAAAACTGCTTTAAAGACAAAAGACAAATTTACAGCTAACGTAATTAGTAGTGCAAAATCTGCTGTATTATTAGTTGAAAAAACTGATAATAGAAAGTTAGAGGATGATGAAATCATCAGCATTTTAGCTAAGGAAGTTAAGCAAAGACGTGAATCTCTAGTTGAGTTTGAAAAAGGAAACAGACAAGATTTAGTTGATCAGTGTAAAGCTGAAATAGAGATTTTGTTAAAATACCTTCCTCAACAGTTAGATGAAGAAGAGATAAAAAAAATAATAATAGAATCAGCTGAACAAGTGGGTGCAAATAGCATTAAAGATATGGGAAAAGTTATGGCAGCTGTTAAACCTAAAGTTGTAGGCAGAGCTGATGGCAAACTTGTAAGTCAGATTGTAAAAGACTATTTAAATAATAAATAATAAAAGAACTCAAGATTTTCTTGAGTTCTTTTATTATTTATTAAAGTAAAATTTCAATTTATAAAAATGTGCATTAATTAGAGAATCCTATCATAAATTACAATGAGTAAGTTTAAATAGGAGGAAATTATGGAGGGCAAATTTCAAAAGGGGAAAGAAAAGATACTATCAAAATTAGATTTTCCTAGTGATATTATAATGGATCTTCCTAAGATTATAGTTATTGGCAATAGGGAAATAACAATTGAAAATCACAAAGGCATAATAGCGTTTGAAAATTCTATGGTTAAGATAAATTCTAGAGAAGGCATAATAACTATAAAGGGAAGAAATTTTGAAATATTATTTATAGGTGAAACAAGCATGACTATAAGTGGTATCTTTGAAGGTATATCATATGAGGAGAAAAGTATATGATATTTGATAAACTCATGTCAGGATATTTAACCATAGAAGTTAAAGCACTAAAAGTAGAAAAAATATTAAATGCTATCTGGAATAAAAATATTCCAGTGAATAAAGTAATAAAACTTGATTTAACAACTATTATGTTTGAAATAGAATACAAAGACTATGATGAAGTTTTATCTATTATAAAAAAATATAAAGGTAAATTTAAGATAACTAATAGAAATGGATGGATATTTAAATTAATAAGGCTTAGAAGAAAATTGTCATTACTTCTTGGAGTTTGCTTATTTTTCGTGATTATTTATGCATTATCAAATTATATTTGGTCTATTGATATAGAAACAAGACAGAATTTATCTCCTTTTGAAGTAAGGAGACAACTTAGTTCTATTGGGGTAAAACCTGGATTGAAGAAGAATGATATTAATGTTTATGAAATTGAAAGAAAAATGCAGACTATAAATGATCAAATAATGTGGATAAGAACAAGGATAGAGGGTTCAACTTTACATTTGGTGATAGAAGAAAAAGTAAATCCACCATCTATTGAGGAACAAAAATCAGATTCAGTAGTGGCAAAATATGCAGGCGAAGTTCAAAGAGTATATACTTATTCTGGCAATCCAGCTGTTTTTCCAGGAGACATAGTAAAAGAAGGGGATATTTTGATATATCCAGTACAAGGAAGGGAAGGATTTGAAGTTGAAACTAAACCAAGTGGAAAAGTAATTGCAAATACTTTTTATGAAAAATATATGGAAGTTCAGGTTAGCGGAGAGAAGCTTAAGAGAAGTGGCAATAAACAAAGTGAAGTGTATTTAAGTTTTTATGGTAAAAAAATTTACTTAAAAAAGGCTATAAATAAATTTAAGTATTATGATAAAATAGAAGAAAACAATGGAGTTTTTAACAATGTAAAATATTTTGAAAAGAAATCAGTTCCAATAAATGAAGATAAGGAGAAAGTTTTAGAAGATGCCTCAAAGAAGCTTGAGGAATCTTTGAAAAAAGGTTTAAGTAATACTGCAAAAATTATAAAAAAAGATATCACTACAGAAGAAATAGATGATGGAAAGATATTAGTAAAAGTTATATTTACAGTGGAACAGGATATAGCTAAAAATATATCATGATTTTTATTGAAGATGAAAAGGTGATTAACATGAAAGTTAAAGGAAACAATTCTATTAAAAAGAAAAATGATATAAGAAAAATTCTTATATTTATAAGTGTTTTTTTGTTATCGTATATATTGCTTATAACAGCTGTTAAACCTAGACAATACAGTTTGGAAGTTGGTGATATACCACGAGTTGATATAAAAGCACCTAGAGATACAATTGATGAAAAAGCTACAAAAGAAGCAGAAGATAAGGCTTTGGAAAAAGTCGATAAGCAGTATACTCAAAAATCAGAAGTCAAAAAACAGGCAGAAGATAATATAAAGCAGTTATTTGAAGTGATAAATACAGTGATTTCATCTAGAAGTACACAGGGATCAGAAAATACAAATACAGATGAAGATATAAATAAGTTAAAAGAAGTAGAAGGAATCAAATTAAATAATACACAATATAAAGAACTGCTTAATATTTCAAAAGAATATATAGATGTATTGCAGAAGAATATTCTTGAAATAATAGATAAGACTTATGAAAAAAATATCGATGAAAATGATGAAGAAAGCTTAAATGCTGCAAGAGAAAGTGCTGCTTTATTAGTAAATAAACTAAATTTAAATGATAATTTATCACCTGTAATTGAAACTATAGTGAGAAATCAGATAAATCCAAATTGTTTTTATGATGATGAAAAAACACGTGAAGTTATGGATGAAGCACGCAAATCTGTAGCAAGAATTGTGATTAAGCAGAATCAGATTATAGTTAAGGAAGGTGTTCCTGTAACACAAGATGAATTAGATATTTTATCTGATCTTGGAATGCTTGATGATGGGAAAAATATTTCCACATATTCATATATATATTTAGTTTTAGCAGTATTTTTGGCAATGATTATGTTTCTTCAATATAATTATATTGATAGAAGTTATAGTGAAATTTTTGAGAATAGAAAGAAAATTGCCTTAATAAGCGTAATAAATTTAATGACTCTTGTGTTTGCAAGAACTATAGGTTTGATTTCACCATTCTTAATACCTTTTGCATGTGCTCCTATGCTTTTGACTCTGCTTGTTAACTTTAAAGTATCTATAGTCATAAGTGTATTGAATGTAATCATAGTAAGCATAGCAACTGGCTTTGATGTGCAGGTCATTCTGGTTGGAGTTGCAAGTACAATATTAGGTGCTACACTTTTAAGAAAAATGCAGCAGAGAAATGATTTATTATATTCAACTCTTTATATATCTGTAGTGGGAGCTATAATAACACTTTCTACAGGAATATTGATATCAAGTAATTTGAGAGAAGTTTTAACTAAAAGCGGCATAACATTTATGGGAGGAGTCCTATCAGGAATATTTGCATTAGGAATACTTCCGTTTTTAGAAGGTACATTTAATGAGGTTACGACATTAAAACTATTGGAATTATCAAATCCAAATAATCCATTGTTGAAAAAACTTTTAATGGAGGCGCCAGGAACGTATCATCATAGTATGCTTGTTGCTAATTTAGCTGAAATGGCAGCAGAAGAGATTGGAGCTAACTCTGTAATTGTAAGAATAGGATCATATTATCATGATGTAGGTAAGACTGAAAGACCATACTTCTTTGGAGAAAATCAAATTGGAGGAGAAAATCCTCATAATCATATAACACCTAATTTAAGTGCTAAGATTATTATTTCACATGTTAAAGATGGTATTGAGCTTGCAAGAAAGTATAATCTTCCTAAAGTAATTGAAGATATTATAGCAGAGCATCATGGAACTACCCTTGTTAAATATTTTTATTATACAATGAAAAATAATAGTCAGAATCCTGACGAAATTGATGAAAAAGATTATAGATATCCAGGTCCTATTCCAAGCACAAAAGAGGCAGGAATCATTATGCTGGCAGATAGTGTTGAAGCAGCTGTAAGATCAATAAAAGAGCCGACAGAAGAAAAAATTAAAGATATGATTAATAATATTATCAATGATAAATTATCAAGTGGACAATTAAATGATTGTGATCTTACTATAAAAGATATAGAAAAAATAAAAAAATGCTTTTTGACAGCTTTAAATGGAATATATCATCATAGAATAGAGTATCCTAAAGAAAAGATTAGAAACTTAAGTGATGATGGTGAGGTAAATAGAAAAGAGGAGTAAAATATATGATATATATAGATAATAGACAAGAGAAGATAGAAGTAACAAGCAGGCTGGAAGAAGAACTGAAGAAGGTGATAGAATTTGCTCTTAGAGAGGAAGAAGTAGAAATACCATGTGAAGTTTCATTACTGTTTGTAGATAATGAAGAAATAAGAGAGATAAACAATGAAACTAGAAATATTGATAGAGAAACAGATGTATTATCATTCCCAATGCTTGAATACGAAAATAAAAAAGTATTTAAGGAAATGTATAAAGGTTATGAATTTTCTCAAAGTGACTTTGATGGAGAAGAATTAGTTCTTGGTGATATTGTTCTTTCTTTGGAAAAAGCTTTAGAACAAAGTAAGGAATTTAATCATTCATTTGAGAGAGAATCAGCATATTTAGTAGTACATTCAGTTCTTCATCTTCTAGGCTACGATCATATGGAAGAGGATGATAAAAAAATTATGAGAAATAGAGAAGAAGATATATTAGAAAAACTTAATATAACAAGAGAATTTTAGAAGTAATGGCTGATAGTTAAATAAAACTATCAGCTTTGAATTTTTATTAAGTGATGGTGATATTCATATGAAAATGAAGAAGGTCCTTGACAGTTTTAACAATGCAATAAATGGAATAATAGACACTGTACGTACAGAAAGAAATATGAAGATACATTTAGTTTCAGCAATATTAATATTAATAGCTTGTTTTTTCTTTAATATAACAAAGTATGAATTTCTAACTCTAGCTATTACTATTTCTATGGTCATAAGTGCAGAAATAGTAAATACAGCAATTGAAGCTGTTATAGATATGACTACAAATTATTATCATCCATTAGCGAAGACTGCAAAAAATGCAGCAGCAGGAGCTGTTCTGGTAACTGCTATAAATGCTATTGTAGTAGGCTATATAATATTTTGGGATAAATTATCGAATCTGTCTTATAAATTGATAAAAAGAGTAAAAACATCAGAACCTTATACAATTTTCATTGTTTTAGTAATAGTATGTATAGCGACTATTATAGTAAAAGCTATTTTTGGTGAAGGAACACCATTGAAGGGTGGAATGCCAAGTGGGCATAGTGCACTTGCATTTTCAATTGCTACAGCTATATCATTGATAACAGAAGAGCCTATTTGCATACTTTTAAGCTTTTTATTATCAGTAATTACTGCACAGAGCAGAGTCGATTCGGAAGTTCATACTGTTTTGGAAGTAGTAATGGGAGCTATATTTGGCATGTTGATTACAGTTTTTATATTTACTGTATTTAGAATTTGAGTTGAATATGAAATATAAATTAAGTTGTATATACTAAATAAAATTAAATTTATATAAGATTATATGCAGTATTATGAAAAGCATATTTTAAATAATTGTTAATTGAAAATAAATAGAGTATACTATATACATATATTAATTCTAAAATTATAATTGAAAATATTGTAATATGCTTTAGATTAAAATTCTCAATTTTATTTTTATGCATATGATAAAATATAGAGAATAATATTCAGTATATTAAATATATTTTAGTTTATGTGTGGTTAATATATTAAAGAGTAATTTATAAACTTATAAGATAAAATTTTAAACAAAAGCCGGATATTTAGGCTGCAAGGAGGAATAATGTTTAAATCAGGATTTGTAACAATTGTTGGAAGACCTAATGTTGGAAAATCTACTTTATTAAATTATATAATGGGAGAAAAACTATCTATAGTTTCTAACAAGCCTCAAACTACAAGAAATAATATACAGACAATATTAACTGGTGATGATTTTCAGATGGTATTTGTAGATACACCTGGAATACATAAACCTAAACATAAATTAGGTGAGTTTATGGTAAATTCTGCAAAAGAATCAACAAAAGACGTAGATCTAGTTTTATTTCTGACTAATCCTTGTGATGAAATAGGAAGAGGAGATAAATTTATACTAGAAACATTAAAAGGTAAAAAGTGCCCAGTTTTCTTTGTGTTAAATAAAGTCGATGAAAATACCCAGGACAGAGTAGCAAAAACATTAGAAATGTTTTCAAAGGAATTTGATTTTGCTGAAATAATACCTATTTCTGCTAAAAAAGGAAAAAATGTAGATACCTTGCTTGATTTAATGAAAAAAGCAATACCAGAAGGACCTCAATATTATCCAGATGATATGATTACAGATGTTCAAGAAAAATTTGTTGTTTCGGAAATTGTAAGAGAAAAAGCATTAAGAACATTAAGAGATGAAGTACCTCATGGAATAGCAGTCGATATACTTCAAATGAAGCAGAATGAGAAAGGTACATATCATATTGAAGTCGATTTAATATGTGAAAAAGATTCTCATAAAGGAATAATCATAGGAAAAAATGGTCAGACTCTTAAAAAGATAGGTGAGACTTCAAGATATGAAATAGAGAAATTTTTAAGAGCAAAAGTTAATATAAAAATATGGGTTAAAGTCAGAAAAGAATGGCGTGATAATCAGAACTTATTAAAAGAATTAGGATATAAGAAGAGTAAATAGGGGATGATTTATTGTCAATTTTTGAAACTAAAGCAGTTATAATAAAAACTCAGGATTATAGAGAAAATGATAAGTTAGTTTGGCTTTATACTGAAAATCTTGGCAAGATAACATCTATAGTAAGAGGCGCGAAGAAAAGCAAAAGCAGGTTTTTATCCCTTACACTTCCATTATGTTATGGTGAGTATATGGTTTATAAGGGTAAAAACTTGTATACTCTTCAAGAAGGAAAGATAATTAATTCTTTTCAAGGGCTTTTAGATAATTTGGATAAACTAACTTATTCTTCTTATTTATGCGAACTTATTGACATTGCCTGTGAAGAAAATGAAATAAATAAAGAACTGTTTAAAAATTTAGTCATGACATTATATTTGTTAAATACTGATGCACTTGACTATGAACTATTGATAAGAGCTTTTGAATTAAGGCTGTTGAGGGAAACGGGGTATAATATTACATTAGACAGCTGCAGTATTTGTAGAAAAAAAATAAATGTTTCTAATTATATAAGTTTAGCTTATTTTGGCGGTGTTTGTGACGAATGCCCTAAAGAACATGGAGTTTATATTTCTAAAGGTGCATATAATGCTTTGAGATACCTCATGACAACAAACATAGATAAGCTTTATAGATTAAACTTGAATAGTGAAATAAAAAATGAAATAGAAAGAGTCACAACTTTTTTTATAGCAAATAATTATGCTAAAAAACCTAAGAGTTTGGACATGTTAAAATTTATTAAGGAGTGATTATTTATGGAAAATATAACATTAGAGCAAGTTGATAAAGTACGCGAAAGATGCAATGTTTCTTATTCAGAAGCTAAAGAAGCTCTTGAGGTTTCTAATGGAGATGTACTAGAAGCTATAATTTATATTGAAAATAACAAAGAAAAATATAAAAAAGAAGGCCAGGAAGAAAATTCAGATTACAAGTGTAATACTATATCTATTGAAGAACTTAAGAATTTAATTAAGAGCTTAATTGAAAAAGGTAATGTAACAAGAATAAAAATTAAAAAAGATGAAAAAGAGATATTAGATATACCAGTAAATGCTGGTATTGCAGCGAGTGTTGTAGCTATTACTATTCCGCCAATATTAGCAGCAGCTGTTATAGCTGCAATAGCAACTCAAATTACAATTGAGATAACAAGAGAAGACGGAACAGTAGAAGTAGTAAATAAATATGTTACAAAGATGGCTGCTGATGTTAAAAATAAAGCAACAGACTTTGCTGATGTGGTGAAAAACAAAGTAAATGAAGTAAAAAATGAAAAAAATAACGCAAAAGATTATGATAAAAATAACATATTTACTGGTGGAGAAACTATATATACTTATACAGTAGATTTTGAAGAAAAAAAAGATACTTCTGATAATGCGGTAAGCAATAATAAAGAAGAAAAAAACAATTCTGATGAGAATTAATAAGAAAATTTTAAAATAGTACAAAATTACTAGCAGGAAATATTTGATTTTTATGAAATGAGATGAATAAAATAAAAAAAACATGTAATAATAAAAAATATAAATTTCATGAATATTATTCAAATATTTCTTGTATTTATAGAAAGAGGGATAAATTTGAAGTTATCACCCAGACAAGAAGAAATAATACACTTAGTGAAAGAAAATCAACCAATAACAAGTGAAGCACTGGCAGAAAGATTAGGAGTCACGAGAGCAGCTCTTAGAGCTGATTTAGCAGTACTTACTATGATTGGGACTCTAGATGCTAGACCTAAGGTGGGTTATGTATATCAAGGAAAATCATCTAGTGGGTTAGTTTACCAACATATAAGTAAAATAAAGGTATCAGAAATAATGTCAAAACCAACTACAGTCAATGAAGATACAATGGTGTATGATGCAATTGTATATTTGTTTCTTAATGATGTTGGAACATTATTTATTGAAAATAATGGTATATTAACTGGTGCTGTTTCAAGAAAAGATTTTCTTAAAATATCAATCGGAGGTACAGACATTCATAAAGTTCCAGTAGGAGTTATAATGACAAGAATGCCAAATATAATTTGTGCAGATAAAGAAGATAGTGCTTATGATATAGCTAAAAAAATAATAGAACATGAAATTGACAGCATTCCAGTAGTTGAAACCGTTGAAAATAATGAGGGTAAAGAACAATACAAGATAATAGGGAAAGTCTCTAAAACTAATATTACAAAATTATTTGTTAAAATTGGTGCTAATAGGGAATAATATTAAAGGTAATGGTTAAAATAAGGTGGCTACGAATTTTATATAAAATTCGTTAGTAATATATTAATTGAGAATTTATATGAAAAGAGGGAGTATTGATATGACAAAGAAATACGTTTATCTTTTTAGTGAAGGAAATGCTTCAATGAGAAATTTACTTGGAGGGAAGGGTGCTAATTTGGCGGAGATGACCAAAATAGGGATCCCAGTGCCAAGTGGTTTTACAGTTACAACAGAAGCCTGTACTAAATATCATGAAGATGGTCAGGAAATTTCATCTGAAATTTTGGATGAAGTATATACAAGTTTAACAAAACTTGAAGAAATTACAGGTAAAAAATTTGGAGATAACACAAATCCTCTATTAGTTTCAGTAAGGTCTGGTGCAAGGGTATCAATGCCAGGTATGATGGACACTATATTAAATTTAGGATTAAATGATATAGCAGTTGAAGCTATGGCTAATTTAACTAATAATCCTAGGTTTGCATATGATTCATATAGGAGATTTATTCAAATGTTCTCTGATGTAGTTATGGGTATAGAAAAGAGACTATTTGAAAATAAAATCGATGAAATGAAACAAAAAAAGAAAGTTGAATTTGATACTGAACTAACAGCTGATGATTTAAAGGAATTAGTTGTACAATTTAAAGATATATATAAGAAAGAAAAAAATGAAGATTTTCCACAGGATCCTAAAATTCAGTTAGTAGAATCAATTAAAGCTGTATTTAGATCATGGGAAAATCCAAGAGCTATTGTATATAGAAGACTAAATGATATACCAGGCGAATGGGGAACAGCTGTAAATGTTCAACAAATGGTATTTGGTAATAAAGGAGATACATCAGGTACAGGAGTTATATTCTCAAGAAATCCTGCTACTGGTGAAAAAGGTATTTTCGGTGAATACTTAATGAATGCACAGGGGGAGGACGTTGTAGCTGGTATTAGAACACCACAGCCAATAAGACAATTAGAACAACAAAATCCAGCTATTTATAAACAACTTGTGGAAATTATTAATACATTAGAAAATCACTACAAAGATATGCAGGATATGGAAATTACAATAGAAGAAGGCAAATTATACTTCTTACAGACTAGAAATGGTAAGAGAACAGCACAAGCAGCTTTAAAAATTGCTGTTGATTTAGTCAATGAAGGTATGTTGACTAAAGAAGAAGCTATATTAAAAGTTGAGCCTAAGCAATTAGATACTTTATTGCATCCAGCTTTCTATACTGAAGATTTGAAAAATGCTACTCCAATTGCAAAAGGATTACCAGCATCTCCAGGAGCAGCATGTGGTAAAATTGCATTTACAGCTGATGAAGCAAAAGAAAGAGCTGCACGTGGTGAAGATGTAGTTTTAGTCAGATTAGAAACTTCTCCTGAAGATATTGAAGGAATGATAGCAGCTAAAGGTATATTAACTGTAAGAGGGGGTATGACTTCCCATGCAGCTGTTGTTGCAAGAGGTATGGGTGCATGTTGTGTAGCAGGTTGTGGAGCTATTAAAGTTGATGAAAAGAAAAAAGTTGTTGAAGTTGCTGGAAATGTTTATGGAGATCAGGATTATATATCTTTAGATGGTACTACAGGTAATGTATACGGAGAAAAAATAAAGACTGTTGCTCCAGAGATTACAGGACATTTTGCAACATTTATGGCTTGGGCTGATGAAATAAGAAAATTAAAAGTAAGAGCAAATGCTGATACTCCAAGAGATGCGAAACAGGCTGTTGAATTTGGTGCTGAAGGTATTGGATTATGTAGAACAGAGCATATGTTCTTTGCAGAAGATAGAATAATGGCAGTAAGAGAAATGATTATAGCAAAGGATGTAGAACAAAGAAGAAAAGCTTTAGATAAAATACTTCCAATGCAGAAGAGTGATTTTATAGGAATTTATGAAGCACTTGAAGGTAAACCAGTAACAATCAGATTATTAGATCCACCTTTACATGAATTTTTACCAAATGATGATGAAGATATAAATGCATTGGCTAAGGAAATGGGAATAACATCTGAAGAGTTAAAGGTTACAGTACAGGAATTACATGAATTTAATCCTATGATGGGTCATAGAGGATGCCGTTTAGCAGTAACTTATCCTGAAATTGCTGAAATGCAGGCAAGAGCAATTATTGAAGCTGCTATTGAAGTTAATGAGACAAAAGGATATAATATAATTCCTGAAATTATGATTCCATTAGTTGGAGAAATAAAAGAATTAAAATTTGTTAAAGATATAATTGTAAATACTGCTGAGAAAGTCATGAAAGAAAAAGGTGTAACTTTATCATATAAAGTTGGAACAATGATTGAAATTCCAAGAGCAGCATTAACAGCAGATCAAATAGCACAAGAAGCTGAATTCTTCTCATTTGGTACAAATGACTTAACTCAGATGACATTTGGATTTTCAAGAGATGATGCTGCTAAGTTCTTAAGTTCATATTATGATAAAAAAATATACGAACAAGATCCATTTGCTAAGTTAGATCAAACTGGTGTTGGTCAGTTAATAAAAATAGCAGTAGAAAAAGGAAGAGCAACTCGTTCAGATATTCATTTGGGAATATGCGGAGAGCATGGTGGAGATCCATCATCTATTGAATTCTGTCATAATACTGGATTAGATTATGTATCTTGTTCACCATTCAGAGTTCCACTTGCAAGACTTGCAGCAGCACAGGCACAGGTAAAAAATAAAAGATAATTAAGTCCTTATAGGGGTTGTCATATTAGTTTATAAAACTAATGGCAACCCTTGTTTTATTAAATTTGTATGAATTAAGAATTTCTAATAATAAAAAAGGGCCGGCGTTTCTGCCGACAATTAAAGATTTAATATTTTCACATAATTATAAATTTAAAGAATCTATTATGTTTACTGAAAAATTATATTGATATTCTAATCTTGAAGTAGCACTATTTAATAAAGTGATAAAAGAATTTTTATTACACTTGTATACATTCTTAAAGTAATCTCTGGATATTTTCCAATATTTTTGTGGAAAACATATATATGAAACTATATAATAAATATCATCTTGAGTAAGTGGTGTAATTTTATTGTATATTTCAAGGATATTTAAGGCAAGGTTTAAATTCCAGTTGGTATTCTGCCTTTTTAGTAAACGACGAAGAAAGTATGATATATCTCGTGCACAATAATCCATTTTGCACTTGTCAAAATCAATGATCCACGGATTATTATCTTTAGGAATAATAATATTTTTGTTAACATAATCTCCATGGCATAGTGAACGGCTTAGATTATCTTTATTGATTTTGTTAGATAAATTTAAAGATGTTTGTGCGAGTAGAAAGCTTAAATCAAAATTGGAGATAAATTGTTTTGAAAATTTATCTCTATATTTAAAAGAATCATTGGATGATCTTAATAAGTCCTGAAAATGTTTTAAGGTTGATATGTAATAATCATCAAATCCTTCTCTTAAACTACTTCCTAAGATGGGTTTGAAGTTTCTTGATATGGAATGCATCTGAGCAAGTTTTTTTATAGATATTTCAATATGATTAATATCATCAAAACAACATTTTTCACCATCTATCCAGGGAGTTAATGTAAATAACATATTATCAAATCTTGCAAAGCGGCTATTATATTTAGTAGGAAGAAACCTTGGTACACGTATGTCATTTCGGTATAGCCACTCAATAGCTGAATATACATATAGAAGGTCACTTAATTCGTAATAAACCTTTTTTAAGCAATAATTACAATTCTTAGAATAAACTCTATAAACAGCTCTTTGTTTATCTGTATTTTTAAATTTTATAATTGAAATGTCAGCACCTTGCAAATTAAATTGTGGAAGAACATATTTTTTTATAATTTCAGGTGAAAGGTTAGAAGTTTGTAAATATTGAATTTCACTATTCATAATATCCTCCTTGATTAATAAGAATATAAATATATAGTATATATACTTATATATCTAAGAACACATATTTTAGGATTAAAGTTAACTATATAATTATTTTTTAAATAGTATGTAGGAATCTTCAATATTAATAATATTAATATGATTTAATTAATATACATATAAAATCTAATAATATTTTGAAAAAAATCTATAGAAACATATTATTTTAATAATAATTGCAAATAATAAAAGTATATCATAATTAGAGGAATATAATGATAAGTATAGAATACATAAAGTGAGGTGATATATATTAATGTAAGAGAAAAAATTGAAAGTTTTGAAAACTTGACACTTATAAAAGAAGCTGCCTTTTCAGCTAAATCTTTAGGTAGATATGTAGAGGAAGAAGCAGATGATATGAGTACGTGTTATATGCAGGATAGAGATAGAATAATTCAAAGCAAATCATTTAGGCGTCTTAAGCATAAAACACAAGTATATATTAAAACATCTGGAGATCATTATAGAACTAGATTAACTCATACATTAGAAGTGTCTCAAGTAGCAAGAAACATAGGTATTGGCATTGGATTAAATGAAAATCTGATTGAAGCCATAGCATTAGGGCATGATTTAGGTCATGTGGCTTTTGCTCATACTGGTGAAGAAGTATTGAATGAATATTTAGATGAAGGATTCAGACATAATGAGCAAAGCGTACGAGTTGTCAGAAAACTTGAAAATGATGGAAGAGGATTAAACTTAACAAAGGAAGTAATAAATGGAATACTTAATCATAGTGGACTTGGAACAACAAAAGATATAATTACACTAGAAGGAATAGTTGTTAAAATAAGTGATAAAATGGCATATCTAAATCATGATATAGATGATTCTATAAGAGCAGGATTACTGAATATTAATGATATACCAAGAGATATTGTTAAAGTTTTAGGTAGTACATCATTAGAAAGATTAAATATATTAATAAAAGATTTCATAAATAATTCAAAGAAAAATATACAAAATGGAATAATAGAAATTGGATTAAGTAAAGAAATAAATGAGGCTATGATTGAACTTAGGAAATTTATGTTTAAAAATGTATATTTGGGAGAAGCATTAAAGGAAGAAAGAAATAAAGCAAAATTTATATTGGTACAATTAATAAAATATTTTGAAAAGAATCCTGATAAAATGCCTGAATTTTATCTTGAAATAGCTGAGAAGGAAGGAACGCAGCGAGGAGTTGCAGATTATATAGCAGGTATGAGTGATGATTATTGTTTATCATTGTTTAATAAACTTTTTGTACCTAAAATGGTTATTAATTAATTAAAAAATTAATTTGCTATATTAAAGAGGAATTTGAATAAAAATAAAGAATATTTATAGGTATTGCAGTTTATGTATTGTAGATAGTATAAATTAAGATAAGTATATTCTAATATAAATTTTTATAGTTTTTAGAAGGAAAATAAAATATAGTGTCGAATAATATATAACTGTTGAAAAATGCAGTAGAGAGGGAGATGTCTCCTTGCAAATACGTGAAGAAGTAATTGAAAGAATTAAGCAGGAAAATGATATTGTTGATATTATTTCAGAAAATGTAAGATTAAAAAAATCAGGTAGAAACTATGTTGGATTATGCCCATTTCACAATGATAAATCTCCATCATTGAGTGTGTCACAAGATAAGCAGATATATAAATGTTTCTCGTGTGGTGAAGCAGGAAATGTAATAACTTTTATCATGAAGTATAAAAAGTTAACATTCCCTGAAGCAGCAAAATATTTAGCAGATAAAGCAGGGATTACTTTAGAGTTAGGAAATTCAAGAGATTCTCAAGTTAATAAAAAGAAGGACTTATTATATAAGGTAAATACAGAAGCAGCGAGATATTATTTCTATAATCTGCAAAAAACTTCTTTTGCAAAAGAATACTTTTTAAAGAGAGGAATAAAAGAAGAGACAATAAAACACTTTGGACTTGGATATTCACAGGATGGATGGCATAATTTAATAATGTATCTGAGGAAAAAGGGTTTTAATGACAATTTATTGTTAGAGGCAGGTTTAGTTTCACAGAGTGATAAGACTAAAAATGTATATGACAGGTTTAGGAACAGAGTTATGTTTCCAGTGTTTGATGTAAGAGGAAAAGTTATTGGATTTGGAGGCAGAGTTCTTGATGATTCAAAACCTAAATATCTTAACTCACCTGAAACGGCAATTTTTCACAAAGGTACAAATTTATATGGATTAAATTTTGCTACTAGAAATAAATTAGAACAAGATTATATTGTTATCGTTGAAGGATATATGGATTTAATATCTCTTCATCAGCATGGAATAACAAATACAGTAGCATCTCTTGGAACTGCACTGACTATTAATCAAGCCAGACTTCTAAAAAGATATGTCAGTAAAGTAATAATATCATATGATGCTGATGTAGCAGGACAGACAGCAACTCTTAGAGGATTAGAAATTTTAAGGCATGCTGGCTTTGAAGTAAAGGTGTTAAAAGTACCAGAAGGAAAAGATCCAGATGAATTTATACGAAACAATGGAAAAGAAGCCTTTTTAAGATTAGTAGATAATGCATTACCTTTAATTGATTATAGAATAAAGAAGGCAGCAGAAGGAATCAATTTAAGAGATAACAATGAACTTATAAAGTATGGTGAAAGATTTGCTGAAATATTAGCTGATTTGAATCCGGTAGAAAAAGATGTATATATTAAGAAAATTTCAGAAGAAACTTCTATAAAAGAACAGGCGATATATGATTTACTTTCTCAAGTAATGACAAAAGACCAAAAAGAAAATAATTTTATGAATAAAAAGGCAGATTATGGAACAAAATTATATGTAGAACCTGGATATTTAAAAGCTGAGAGAACTTTAATAAAATTGATGCTTGATAAAAATTACTTCCAGGAGTTAAGTGAACTCATAAAAGTTGGAGATTTTGCATTAGACTCACATAATAAAATTTATTCATTAATATTACAAGGTAAAAACGAAGATACTACTAATATAGAATCGTATTTAGAAAGTCGATGTGATGATGTAGAAAGTTCAAAAGAATTAATAAAAATTAAAGAGCAGGAAATTTTGGAATTTGCTGACAAAGATAGATTGATTAAAGATTATATGAAAGAAGTTCAGCGTTATAAACTTAAAAAGAGAATAGAAGATCTTAAAAAGAAACAAAGTCAATTGGAAAAGGAAGGAAAGTTCCAGGAGACAATTGAAATTGCAATAGAATTGACAAAATTAACAAAAGCACTAAAAGGGGAGACTGAGGTTAGAAGGTTGTAACGGAAGGAGGCAAATTTATTATGGAACAAAAAGCAAAAGGAAAAACTGCAAAAGCCAAAGATGATAAAAATGCTAAAATGCAGGCAGTTAAAGAGTTATTAGACAAAGGTAAAAAGAGCGGGTCTTTAACTTACAAAGAAATCATGGAAGCAATGGATCATATTGATTTGAGTCCAGAGCAAATTGAAAAAATATATGAAGCTATAGAAATGATGAATATAGAAATCATTGGTGATAATAATGATGCAGCTGATATAGAAGAAGAAATAGATTTATCTGTTCCAGAAGGTATAGCCATTGACGATCCAGTAAGAATGTATTTAAAGGAAATAGGTAAGGTTCCATTATTATCTTCTGAGCAGGAAATTGAATATGCTAAGCAAATAGAAGAAGGAAACCAAAGAGCAAAGAAAAAATTAGCAGAAGCTAATTTAAGACTTGTTGTAAGTATAGCTAAAAGATATGTAGGAAGAGGTATGTTATTCCTAGATTTAATACAAGAAGGAAATTTAGGGCTTATTAAAGCAGTTGAAAAATTTGATTATAGAAAAGGATACAAATTCTCTACTTATGCTACATGGTGGATTAGACAGGCAATAACAAGAGCTATTGCTGATCAAGCAAGAACTATAAGAATACCAGTTCATATGGTTGAAACTATAAATAAACTTATAAGAGTTCAAAGACAATTATTGCAGGAATTAGGAAGAGATCCATTTCCAGAAGAGATTTCTAAAGTTATGGATCTTCCAGTAGATAAAGTTCGTGAAATTCAAAAGATTGCACAAGAACCAGTTTCATTGGAAACTCCTATAGGTGAAGAAGAAGATTCACATTTAGGTGATTTTATACCAGATGATGAAGCTCCAGCACCAGCAGAAGCGGCAGCATTTACAATGCTTAAAGAACAGCTTATAAATGTATTAGATACATTAACACCAAGAGAAGAAAAAGTATTAAGATTAAGATTTGGTTTAGATGATGGAAGAGCAAGAACTCTTGAAGAAGTTGGTAAAGAATTTAATGTAACAAGAGAAAGAATAAGACAGATTGAAGCTAAGGCTTTAAGAAAGTTAAGACATCCATCAAGAAGCAAAAAATTAAAGGATTATTTAGACTAAGCACCTATTTTTTAGGTGCTTATTACTTAAATAATATTTATATAAGTGATAAAAGTAATACGTTTGTAACATGCAGATATTGTATGTTACAAATGTTAAATATAGATAGAATCGGTATGGTGATGAAATGGAAATAAGTAAAAGATTAACGTGGATATTAGATAAAATGGATAGGTGTAAAGTGATTATGGATGTAGGAACAGATCATGGTTACATACCTATAGAATTAATAAAGAGAAATATAGCAGATAAAGTAATTGCTTCTGATATAAACAAAGATCCCCTAAAGAAGGCTAAATTAAATATATCTTTAGAAGGATTAAGCAGTAAAATTGATCTTAGACTTGGAGGTGGTCTTGAACCACTTAAAAATAATGAAGCACAGGGAATATTAATTGCAGGTATGGGCGGAAATCTTATAAGAGATATTTTAGAAAATGATATGAGCAAGGTTAAAAATATAGATTATTTAATTTTACAGCCTGCACAAAATCCTGAAGTTCTTAGAGAATATTTATATACAGGAAATTATGAAGTCATAGATGAAGATATATGTTTAGATGAAGGAAAGTTTTATGAATTATTTAAAGTAAAATATAGAGAAAATAATTCAACTAAACTTGAAGATATTTTTTATGAAGTTAGTCCTTTATTGTTAAATAAGAAAAGTGAAGTATTTAAACAGTATTTAGAAGAAAAAGCATCAAAATATAAAAAAGTAAGAAGTTTTATAAAAGATGAGACAGAACATGCTTTAGCTAGAAAAGAAGAACTTAATAATAAAGTAAAAGCAATAGAGGAATTACTAAAAACATTTTAGAGGTGGATTTTTTATGAGCAAAGTTATTGATATATCAAAAAGAATAGAGAAAACTGCACCTGTTTTTCTTAAAGAAGATTATGATAATGTAGGAATAATGGTTGGAGATCCTAATCAGGATGTTAAAAGAGTATTGCTGGCATTAGATTGTACAAATGAAATAATTGATGAAGCTATAGAAAATAAATGTGATATGATAATAACTCATCATCCATTGCTTTTTAGAAGACCAAGAAGCATTGTAAAAGGTGATGTTTTAGGTGATAAAATTTTTAAACTTATAAAAGAAGATATAAGCCTTTATGCATGTCATACTAATCTGGATTCAGCAAAAGAGGGAATAAATAAGACTATTGTAGATATGCTTGGGTTTGATAGCAGTGAAATTATTGAATGTCATGATGATGGTAAGTACAGAGATTGTGGTATAGGAAGAATTATAAGGCTGGAAAAACCAATAACCTTAGAAAAAGTAATTGATAGAATTAAAAGTAATCTACATATAAATAATTTAAGAGTTGTAAGAGGAAAAGAGCAGATTGAAACTATTGCAGTAATTAATGGAAGCGGACAGGACTTTTTTGATAAAGCAGCAAGACTTGGCGCAGATTGCATAATAACTGGAGATACTACATATCATTATGTAAGTGATTATAAGGAACTTGGAATAAATATAATTGATGCTGGTCATTTCGGAACAGAATTTCAAGTTTTTCTAAATACTCTTAAATTCTTAAAAGATGAATTTAAGGATGTAGAATTTATAAATTCAATAAAATCAAAAGATCCATATGAATTCATTTAGCTATGTATATTGTATTAATTTATAGTAATTATCATATAATATTGCAGTAGGAACAATATTATGGAGTATAATATGGGTAAAAGCAGTGGCTTTTTTGATGATATAAAGAAAGATTTTAAGAATATATATAAGCATAGCAAAAAAGCAATTAAAGGGTTTGGATCAGGCAAGAGACACAAATGTGATGATGGATGTAATAATTGCTGTAATCAAGGATACGGAGGTGGATATGGAGGAAGAAGACCAGGATTTTTTGGGGGGCTTCCTTTTTTTAAACCAGGACGATCACCGTGGTTTTATATATTATTATGTCCTAAAATGTGTGTAGTCTGGGCAATGCTTATTGTATTGCTGCTTTGTGGAGTAAGCTTTTATGGAATTCTTATTATAGTATTACTTGGATTAATTTTTATTTTAATATAAATTATGAAATAAAAATAATTTGATTAATAATAAAAAATATGTTAATATATTTTTGCGAGTGAGACGTGCAATCGCTGCTAGACTTAGATCTAGGAGAGGAAAGTCCGAGCTCCGCAGGGCAGGGTGCTGGATAACGTCCAGTCAAGGTGACTTGAAGGAAAGTGCAACAGAGATATACCGCCTAAGGAAACTTAGGTAAGGGTGGAAAGGTGAGGTAAGAGCTCACCAGCGTGATGGCGACTTCACGGCTATGTAAACCCCACTTGGAGCAAGACCGAATAGAGAGGCATTTTAGGGGCTGCCCGTCCCGCCTCCGGGTGCGTCGCTTGAGCTTATTGGTAACAATAAGACTAGATAGATGATTGCTTAACACAGAACTCGGCTTATGGCTTATCTCGCATATATGAAAAACACTAGGTTAACGCCTAGTGTTTTTCTTATTTTTGGAAAGACTATTGAAAAATATAATTAAAGAGATAAAAAGAGATATTAATTTTAATGAGTATTATTAGAGTTAAAAGTAAATGTTAATGCTTTAGAAGTAAGAATAATATAAAGATTTATATGTTAATAAGTAAGTTTTTGAATATATCCTATCTATATTATCAGGTATAAGATCTAATTTTGTACCTGTTTTTCTATATATATTTTAAAATAAGCATTTATAAGAGAGAAAAATTCTTTGTGTAAAAAAGATATCATAAATTGATTCTGTGTAATTAAATTATTATAAGTCAATAAGATATATTTAAATATTATTATGATAAATATTAAATTTTATTACAATATTTGTAATAAAAGTAAGTTGCAGAAAGAAATAAAAATTTTATACTGTAATTAAATCAAATAATTATATTAATTTATCTAAATATTACAAATATTAACAAAATTAAATAAAATAAATGTAAAAAAATATCATTAAAATGTTTACAATGTAAAAAATATGGTATATAATTAGAAAATGAAGGGAATACTTGAAAAAATGTTGAAATATGAAATAATTATTAAAAACTTTAAAATTGAGTTATCTAATTTAACATATATTTTATTAGATAGATATAATTTCTAGGGGGGATACTTATGAAAAAGCAAAAAATTAAAAGTTATATTGCAGCAGCAATGGCATTATCTTTAATGGTAACTTCAAGTGAAATGTTATCTGCTAAGGCTGAATCTTTTAAAAAGATTATAGAATTTGAAGAAACAAACAAATTCTCAAATGATGGAGGAAATGGAGTAAGAAGTGATTTATTCAGTGATTACTCAGGTAATGGATTTGTT
>JBJEJM010000276.1:0-2092 GCA_051878075.1 Clostridium sp.
ATAAGGGAAGTCATAGCAAGGATAAATGCTATTTTTAGAAGAGCAAATAAAAATATTCATATGGAAGAAAATAAGTGTGATATAAAACAAAAAATAAATGAGTATGAGAGCATAGATAAAAATGGCAACTTAAAGATAAATTTTAATAGACGTATAGTTATGAAAAATGGTAAAGAAATTAAGTTGAAAAGAAAGGAATTTGATCTTTTAAGTTTTCTTTATAAAAATAAAGGAATAGTATTTACAAGGCAGCAGCTATTAAATAAAGTATGGGGTTATGATTATTATGGAGATACAAGAACTGTAGATGTACATATAAGAAGATTAAGGAGAAGTCTTGAAGAAAATAAAGATAATTCTATTATTGATACTGTATTTGGAGTTGGATATGTTATGAAATAATATTCAATAAGTTATATAAGAAATTCGTGAGGAAGTGGTTAAAGACTTATGACGTTAAAAGGTAAAATTATGGGGATTATTGTATTTGCATTAATCATATTCAATTTTGGATTAACATTATTCATATATAACACACTATACACGAATTTAAAGAACAATATAAAAAATGATATGGATAATATAAGAAAATTTACTATAAATACTTTAAAATATAGTGCATTAGTAATAGAGGATGATTCCAAAGTTAAAAATAAAACTATATCAGAAGTTAATAGTAATTATAACTGTTATATTGGTATATATGATGAACAGGGAATAAATATTGATTATAAGGGCAGTTCTTTGTTGAATAGTAGTATAGTTAATATTTTACAGGATTCAAATGGTAAAAGTTCAGCAATAAGATTTAATAATAAGCAGGGTCTTATATCAACATATGTATATCCAATATACTTAAGTGGCGTTTTTGATTCAACATTAATAATTCAGCAGGATTATAGTAAAGATTACAATAGTATTATAGGAACTATGTATAATATCATAACTGTTCAAATAATACTTTTAATAATAATAGTTATAGCACTTAATTATTTTATAAATAAAATAATTAAGCCATTAAAACAATTGAGTGAAGAAATGAAAAAATATGGTGATGGAAGAGAAGTTGATAATCTTAAGATAACTTCTCATGATGAAGTTGGACAAGTGACTGCAGCTTTTAATGAAATGATCAAAGAAAAAAGAAAGCTTGAGAATATATCCAGGGAATTTTTTAATAATGCAACACATGAACTGAAAACACCAGTTACATCTATATATGGATATGTTCAGATACTTGAAAACGAAGATCTTAATAAAATAGATGAGAATTTTAAAAAAAGAGCATTTAATAGAATAAGCATGGAATGCTGTAAACTTAGAGATTTAATTCAAAAACTTCTTGAAATATCAAGGGGAGGAGTAAGAAGGTCAGAACTTAAGCAGGAATTTCAGCTGGATGAACTTATAGAGACTATCTGTGATAGATTGATAGACAGAGCAAATAGACTTAATAGAAAATTTATTATTGAGTTAGAAAGTATAAAGTTAATTGCAATAAAAGAAGATATTGAACAAATAATATTAAATTTAATAGATAATTCGTTAAAATATTCAAAGGGAAATAATATTAACATTTTATTAAAGAAGTCTGCTGACAGTTTTATATTTGAAATAGAAAATGAAGCGGGAAATATTCCGGAGAATGTATTAAAAAATATATTAGATCCATTTGTAAAATATAATGAATTCGAAGGAAAAATGGAAGATTGTATTTCTAGTTCGGGATTAGGATTATATTTATGTGATGAATTAGCAAAAAAAAATAATATGTTCCTAAAATACGCCAAAAAGGATAATAAAATAAAGTTTAAATTAATAGGTAAATGAAGTTAATACTGATGTATCAAAATAATTATTTAGATTTTGTACATCAGTATTTTTGTAAATAAAATTTTATAAGGGTGTTACAAAATCGTTAAATATTTCGAATGTGATACAAAAAAATTACAAAAATGTAAAAAGCATTGTAAATCTAAAAAATAAGTATATTATAGAGTTTGTCAAGGAAATTCAATAAATATCTATTGACAATTGTATATAAATATGGAGGGAAAGAATAATGAGAACAAATTTATTAAAAAGATTAGTG
>JBJEJM010000277.1:0-12977 GCA_051878075.1 Clostridium sp.
TGAAGACAGGCTGGTTAAAAGATACTAATGGAAAATGGTATTACTTAGAATCAAACGGAGCGATGAAGACAGGCTGGTTAAAAGATACTGATGGAAAGTGGTATTACTTAGAATCAAATGGGGCGATGAAAACAGGCTGGTTTAAAGATACTAATGACAAGTGGTATTATTTAGACAATTCAGGAGCTATGTTGTCTAATACTGTAGTTGATGGATATAAATTAGATAATTCAGGAGCCTGGATATAAAGCATAATAAAAATATAAATTTATAGGATTATCAGGCTTAAAGTTGTAAACAATTTAAGCCTGATTTTTTTATGAGAGATATAGTTTATCTTTTATTCATAAACAATTTTTAAGAAATATAAACTATTTTTAATTAATTTTCTAAAAATGTTTATTTTGTAGTATTATATACAATATTATCATTTTGAGTATTAAATTATACAATAATACAATATTATGGTAGGAGGGAACTAAATGAAAAGTAAAAAAATATTAAAATTAGTAGCAATTGCTGCAATTTTATCTAATAGTGTAAGCTATAGTCAAACTATAGGACTTCACAAAGTTTTTGCAGCAGAACAAAAAGAAGAAGCTACAGATGTACAAGTACTATTTAAAAATGATTTTGAAAAAAATAAAGAAGCAAATGAGGTTAGCGGTGCTATAACAAAAGACGATGTTTCAATTGCTGATATAGATGAGAGCAACAAGGCACTTAAAATTTCAACTAAATTTGATGGAACAGATAATTGGAATGCAAATAAGCACGAATTATCGTTTTATGTTGAAAATAATGATGAAATATTAGAAGGTTCTTCTATAAAATTTGATTTATTAATTCCAAAAGAACAGGCAGGTTTTAAAGGAACAATAAAATATTCAGGTGGAATTAGTGATAATAACTGGGTATGGAAAAGTGCTGAACAAGGAGAAGTAACTGCAAAGGATTTTAAAGATTTAGGAAATGGATATTTAAAGTCATCTGTGTCTGCTAAAGTTTCAGAAGCAAGTGATGGAATAAAGAAAATCACACTTCAAATTTCAGGAGATGAATGCAGTTATACTGGAGACTTATATGTAGATAATTTGGAAATTGAAGGTAATAAAAAGGCTGTTGAAGAAGTAAAAACTAAAGAAACAGATATTTACTCAAATGAATTCTTAGATGATAGTTCATTACCAGATCAAGTATCAGGAGCTATAACAAGCAAGGATGTTTCAATAGCAGATGTAAAGGATAATAATGCACTTAAAATATCAACAAAATTTGATGGAACAGAAAATGAAGGTGCAAATAAACATGAATTAAGTTTCCATACAGATATTGAAGATGAAATTCCAGAAAATACTGCAGTAAAATTTGATATAGTAATTCCAAAGGAACAATCAGATTTTAAAGGTACAATAAAATATTCAGCAGGAATAAGCGATAAGAACTGGGTATGGAATGGCGGAGATTATAAAAATTTAGATGCTAGTGATTTTGAAGATGATGGTGATGGATATTTAAGAAAAACAGTCTATGTTAAATTTGGACAATCAAGTGATGGACTTAAAAATATTACTATTCAGCTTGCAGGATATAACTGTAATTACGAAGGCGATTTATACCTAGATAATGTAAAACTAGTTAAGCTTGAAAAAGTGGAAGAACCTAAAAATGATTTAGAATGGACATTTGATGATTCAGAAGAAGGCTGGAAATATGAAGGAAGCTGGGCTTACAATGGCAGCGAAGAAGTAAGCTATGATGACACATTAAAGGCATTAAAACTTGGAGTTGATTATTCAGCTGATGTAGAATCATCATGGAGTGAATTCAAAATCAACAATTATATGGATAAAGCAAAGAATATAGCAGATTATAATGAATTGACATTTGATTTCATATTTGATCCAGAAGCAATGACAACAGGTTCATTTAAAGTTAAATTATTTATTTCAGATGGTCCAGATACATGTGCTGATATAAATCTAGATGATGCTGAAGATTTAGGAAATGGATTAAAGAAAGCTAAGGCAACAGTAAAATTTGACAGCGTGGATGTTGATGTTAACTCTATTACTTTGGGAATAGTAGGAAGTAATACAGACTATAAAGGAAACCTATATATCGATAATATAAAATTCAATAAGAGCCAGGAAGTTAATAAAGGTATTAACTGGAATTTTGATACTGATGCAGAAGGATGGAAATATGAAGGAAGCTGGGCTTATAACGGAACTGAAGAAGTAAGTTATGACGAAGAATTACAGGCTTTAAAGCTTGGAGTTGATTATTCAGGTGACGTAGAATCATCATGGAGTGAATTCAAGATCAATACTTATATGGATGAAGCAAAGAATATAGCAGATTATAACGAATTAACATTTGATTTTATATTTAATCCAGAAGCTATGACAACAGGATCATTTAAGGTTAAATTGTTTATTCCAGATGGTCCAGACACAAGTGCTGATATAAATTTAGATGATGCTGAAGATATAGGAAATGGATTAAAGAAGGCTAAGGTAAAAGTAAAATTTGATAGCGTAGATGTTGATGTTAATTCTATTACTCTAGGAATAGTAGGAAGTAATACAGACTATAAAGGAAACCTATATATCGATAATATAAAATTCAATAAGAGCCAGGAAGTTAATAAAGGTATTAACTGGAATTTTGATACTGATGCAGAAGGATGGAAATATGAAGGAAGCTGGGCTTATAACGGAACTGAAGAAGTAAGTTATGACGAAGAATTACAGGCTTTAAAGCTTGGTGTTGACTACTCAGCTGATGTAGAATCATCATGGAGTGAGTTCAAGATAAATAATTATATGAGTAATTCTGAAAACTTTGCAAAATATAATTACTTATCATTTGATTTTATCTTTAATCCAGAAGCTATGACAACAGGATCATTTAAGGCTAAATTATTTATTTCAGATGGTCCAGATACATGTGCTGATATTAATCTAGATGATGCAGAAGATTTAGGAAACGGCTTAAAGAAAGCTAATGCAACATTAAAATTTGACAGCATGGATGTAGATGTTAATTCTATTACATTAGGAATAGTAGGAAGTAGTACAGATTATAAGGGAGCATTATATCTTGACAACATAGTATTTGGTCAAATGAAGGAAGAAGAAGTATATGTGGATAAGACAGCAGTTCCTACTAAACAGGAAAAAGTTACTGTTGAAGAATTAGGCAGTAATATACCAAGTACTGTTAAATTAGTAGATTCAAATGCTACAGCATCTACAGCAGATTTATATGCTTATTTAACAGGAATTGGAAAGACTGATAAGGTTATCTACGGTCATCAAAATGATACACATCATAAAGCATTATATAAAGGTGGATCTAATTCTGATACAAAGGATATTACTGGTTCAATATCAGGAATAACTGGTATGGATGGTCTTTCTTTCACAGGAGCTGAATTAAATCTTACTGATGAAGAGAAAGCAGCAGGATTAACTTATACTAAAAAAGCAGCTCAAATAGGAGTTGATGCAGCAAAAGAAGGTGCAATAACAACATTATCATGTCATATGCCAAACTTTGCTAAAGTATTAGAAAAAGGTAAGGATGCAGAAGGAAAATATGATTATTCAGGATATTCTCCAAATGTTACAAGCGGAGATGTAGTTGCAAGAATTATGCCAGGTGGAGATTTAAATGAAGTTTATAATGGATATTTAGATCTTATTGCAGATTATGCACAAAACATGAAAGATGACAATGGAAATGAAATACCAGTATTATTCAGACCTTTCCATGAAAATAATGGAAGCTGGTTCTGGTGGGGAGGAGCATATTGTGATGCCCAAGCATATAAAAATCTTTTCGCATATACAGTTTCTTATTTAAGAGATGAAAAGAATGTTCATAACTTCTTATATGTTTACTCACCAAATGGTCCATTTGAAAATAAAGATGAATATCTATCACGTTATCCAGGAGATGACTATATAGATATATTAGCATTTGATATGTATCATGATGATCCATTAGAAAATGCCAGTGAAGATCCATGGATGACAACATTTAAGGAAACTATTGATTTAGTGCAAGGAATAGCAGATGAAAGAGGTAAATTAAGTGCTGTATCTGAAACTGGTATAAGAATTAATGGAGGAGGAATGCCTATAAAAGGAAATCCTAATAAGAGCTGGTTTAAGGATATATCAGATATAGTTTCAAAATCAGATATGCCTTATTATATGGTATGGGCAAACTTTAACAATACTGATAATTTCTTTGCTCCATTTATGGCAAATGAAACAAAGGGTCATGAAATGATAAATGAATTCATAGACTACTATAATGATGATAAATCTGTATTTGCTGATGGAATAGACGATTATACAAAAATAAATGCATCAGTAAGTGAAGCGCATGCATCTGGTTATATAACATCTCCAATATCAAGAAACAGAATATTAGAACCAGTTAAGATAACTGCTGCAGTTCATAATGCTGAAGGAGAAATCAAATTTAACATTAAGAACAGAAGTGGAGAAGTAGTTGAAACTATTCCAGCAGAAAATATAAATGGTGTATATACAGCAGAAATTACACAAGATATATTAAATAAAGTAGGACCTACAACAGGTACAATTGAATTATTAAGCGGGGATAAAGTATTAAATCATATAAATGCCATCTTTAATATAAAAGAAGCAGAAAAGAATCCATTAGTTGTAGATGATTTTGAAAGCTATATGGGTGATGATGATTTATTGAGTGGTGAATGGACTAAAAATGCAGGACCAGGATGTAAAGCAACTCCAAAATTATCACAAGACCATAAGTATAGTGGAGATTATGGATTAGAATTCAATTATACCATTTCTACTGAAAGAACCAGCGAAGGATGGACTGGTATTACTAAATCATTAGATGCAGATTGGACAGGCTGCGATGCATTACAATTATGGTGTACTCCTGATGGCAAAGGACAAAAGCTTGTAATTCAAATTACATCAAACGGGGAAGATTTTGAAGTACGTATGCCAGAATTTGCAGCAACTACTGAACCTAAATTATTAATAATACCATTCAGCGATTTCAAAGGTAAAAATGGTGGAAAATTAGATTTATCAAAAATAAGTAAGATGGGAATATGGTGTAATACACTTCCTGAAAAAGGACATGAAGGTGCTTGGACTGTAAATTCAAAAATGTATTTTGATGACATAAGAGCAGTTAATACACAGGCTGATAAATAATATGCTATAGAACTGTATAATTGTTACTATAATAATGCAGAAAATATAAAATAAAACTTGCTAGGTTTAAAATTATTTTAAATCTAGCATTTTTTATTGTTGTTTTTTATGTTAAAGTATTACTTGTAATATAAGTAGATTACCAAAGTGGTGCTGCAGAAAAATGAATTTATTAAAGGAGAGCTAAATGAACAGAAAAACAACACACATTATTGCATTTTTACTTTGCGTGGTTTTGGGAATAACTACACTTTATGGGTGTAAGAAAGAAGACAAACCTACAATTAATTTTATTAATTATGGAGAAAATATAGGTGAAGGAATTTTAGAAGAATTTGAAGAAAAGTATGGAATACATGTTGAACAGGAAGTTTATGATGCACCAGAAGAGATGTATAATAAATTAACTTCAGGTGCAGTACAATATGATGTGGCAGTTTCTATAGACTATCTTGTACAGAGAATGATCGCAGAGGATAGATTAGAAAAAATTAATTTTAATAATGTACCTAATATGTCTAAAATTGCAGATGATCATCTAGGAAAGTCATTTGATCCAGATAATGAGTATAGTATTCCATATATGTCAGGAACTATAGGAATATGTTATAATACAGATTATGTTACAGAACCTATAGATAGCTGGAGTGACTTATGGGATAGCAGATATAAGAAGAATGTAGTTCTTCTTGATGGAATGAGGGATTCTCTTGGAGCAACATTGAAGATGCTTGGATATTCTCTTAATACAACTAATGAAGATGAAATAAATGAAGCAAAAGATAAACTTATTGAACTTAAAAAGAATGGTAATTTATTAGCTGTTGGTTCAGATGATAATACTTATAAAATGGCAAGCGGTGAAGCAGGAATATGTATACTTTGGTCAGGTGAGGGATTAAACCTTGAGGCAGAACATGATAATATAAAGTTTGTAGTACCAAAAGAAGGAGCTAATTTCTGGATTGATTCATTATGTATACCAAAGGGAACTAAGAACAAAGAAAATGCTGAAAAATTTATAAATTTTTTATGTGAAAAGGACCCTTCGTACAGAACTGCTGAGGAAATAGGTTATACTACACCTCAGATAGAAGCAAGAGAGGAGCAGGATGAATCAGTAAAGAATAATCCTAATGCATATATGCCTAAAGAATTGCTCGATAAATGTGAAAGCTATGATTATCTTGGTGATAAACTAGAGTTATATGGAGATGCATGGATTGAATTTATGGAATATAAGTAAAATAATACTTTATCCTGAGTACCAAAGTTAGAATTTCCTATGAATTTACATTCAAATAATAAAATAATTTACTGAAATTTGTTAACAAATGAAGATTTATTAGTATAAATTATTATATAATAGTACAAAGAAAAGGATTGATATTATGTCAGATAGAATTATAGATTTTAATGAAATCAAAAATAAAGCTAAAGATAGGGATGTAGATAAGTTTGAAGAATACATATATTCTATGTATTATAAAATGGCTGAAGGAAAATTAAATATGGCTGATTTTTCTAAAAATATAATGAGTTATATGGAAGAAAATAATATTTCACAAGACAAACTTATAAATATCCAAAAGAAATTTTTAGAGAGATATGGTTTTGATTCATCTATGATTGAAGAACAATTTAAAATGTCAGGACTTGATCTAGGAAATCAAAAATATAACTATGGAAATATGAAAAAAGCCATTAGTTTTCAAGAAAAATATAAGAGCAGAATGACAGCAAAAGCAATGTCAGAATATTATATTAATAATGATAAGAATAATTTGAAAGTTTTACTTGAAGGTCCAGAAGTAATATTGATAAGTGAAAAGAATATTGATTTAACAGATAATGAACTGAATGAATTTTTATGCTCATATAAAAAAGTTTTAGAAGACACTCAGGTTAAAGTAGTAATATGTGAAAATATAAAAAGATATGATTATTAGAAAACTGCACCAAGCCTATATTAGGCTGGTGCAGTTTTTGACTATAAAATCTTAACTGTTAGACGACTTCTTTAAAGTGGTGAATTAGAAATTACAAAGAATAATAGTCCTTTAGAAATATTTATAATATCATCAGTTGATATTGATGATAAATCATGTGAACTTCCATTGAGCTCAATAAGTTTTGAATCAGCATGTACTTCTTCACACTTTTTATTAAGTTCTTCTGAACCTTCAAATGGAACAATTTTATCTGATATACTATGAATTATTAATGTGTCTGGTATGTCAGAGTTAACATAGTTTATAGGATTAAATTCTTGTATTATTTTATCTCTATCTGATATTGAATTAAATATTTTTGATAAATCATAATTTAAATCACTTGTATCTATAAAACTTAAATCAGTAGGTCCTGCAAAATCTATAACATATTTTACATTGCATGGATAGTCCTTGAGTTCATCATCATCTATAAAATCAGTATTGTTAGTGTATGCAGCCATTAGAGAAAGATGTGCTCCTGAAGATACACCAAATAATCCTATTTCATTAGTATCTAAATTATACTGAGAAGCATTTTTATTAATCCACCTTATAGTATCTTTTATATCAGAAACCTGTTTGTTGAAGTTTTCTGTATTTCTCATTAATTCATATGAAGTACTTATTATTGTATATCCCTGTTCTCTGAATATGTCTAGTACAGGAGTAAGTGCAGTAGGGAGAGATTTATCTCCATATACCCAGCTTCCACCATGGACATAAAGAATGACTGGAGATTTTTTATAGACATTTTTTAAAGGAGCATATATGTCCAATTTTAATGGAACTCCATTTGTATTTTTATATGTAATATCTTTATAATCTATATTTTCTATAGGATCTATGTTTAAATCATTAATGTTTCCTATTTCATTTTTTAAAGATATATATTTAGAGGTAATTCCGTATAATAAGTATATTCTCTTATGAAAGATTACTGAAATACATATAATTAAAGCTAATAAAATCAAAAAGAATCGTTTTAAAAATTTCATATTATTTAATAACATAAGATTACTTTAAGAATATAAAAACTAAGTAATCATTAATATCCTTTCTATAGTTTATTGATAATTAATATTATATCATCATATTCAAATAAATATTAAATTTTAATAAAATTGTAATCTATACTAAATAATTTATATATTTTATTAATAATTTCTATCGTAAAAATAAAAGTGTACTGCATTAAAAATTTATATACATATTTATATTAATAGATATAGAAGCAGAGTGCGATGTAAAGTACTATTAATAATCTATAAATAATATATTGATGATTAGAATATTTATATATATGAGGGAAATAATAATATTATTTTTGATTAATTTTATGAAAGGAGAAGCAATGGGTAATCCTTTTGATATACTTGTCTATTTAGATGAAAATCTAGTTAAGAATCTAGCCTCTCTGGTGTTAACAGGATACATAGAAACTATTACATTGACACAGTCTTTTGATAGAACACTAAAAGCAGGAATGAATGAAGAAGATAGACGTGAGAATTCTAATCAGGGAAGTGTAACAAAAAGTGAAAGAGAAGGATTTAGAGATAAGAATTTACTAGATGCATGTAATAATTTTGAACATCATGAATTAGATACAAATATAGATGCTATTCAGTGTGTAAAAGAAGAGCGTAGAGTACAGACTACGTATACAACTTTTGTACTCAATGGCAATCTGGTTAATTATTTAAATAAAAATAATGAGCTTGTTCATAAAGATGTAGATGATATTGAAAATGATAATATTAATACAGGCGATTTAATAGAAGTTGAAGGAACAATTACAAATTCAAGTATATTGTGTTATATAGATGCACTTATAGATCTTATCGATATATTTGGTGCAGATTATTTAAATACATTCCTTAAAGATGTTGATACTAAAATGAATTTTACTATGTTTCAAAAAATGTTGACGCATTTAAATAGTGTTTTGACATGTAATAATACAATTGATCTTATAATGAATGTTGGTAATGGAAAAGCAATACTTACAGTTAACAGGGATAATTTCATGAATAGCCAGTGTAATGCTTTTGATAAGATAAACTGTCACTGTAAGGTTATTGGAAAAGTAATAAAAACATGTACTGAAGACTGCGATTCTATAAGTCTTTTAAGAAAAACAGGACAGGAAAATTTTTATGAAAATTTTTTTGAAAAATCGAAACCTTTATTGGATTGCCTTGAAGCTAATGGTTTTTTTGTTCCAGAATGTCCTGATTTAAGAATAAAACAAAGTGCCATACAGTTAATGCCGATTAATATATATATGTAAAAGAATATAGCATAATTTTATTACAAAAAAATGAAAAAATGAAAAAAAGTATTGTATTTAAAAGAAAAACACTTGTATATGAACAAAATACATGGTAATATATAGTATAAGTAGAATATGTTTATATATACAAGTAAAATGTCGATAATTATAGAATATATAAACTAAATCTAATTACATTTTTGAGGTGAGTTAAATGAAGTTTAGAAGTACTAGGGGCTTAGAAAAGGAAATAGCTTCAGCCAAAGCAATAATCAATGGAATTTCAAAAGATGGTGGGCTATATGTACCAGATGAGTTTCCAAAGATTTATGACGAACTAAAGAAAAATACAAAGGTTAATTATGAAGAATTAGCATTTAAAGTAATTAATGAGTACTTTACTGATATTGATGATGCTGAATTAATGGGGGCTATTAATGATGCATATAAAGGAAGATTTGAAGTAAAAGTAGAAAAAAATTTCTTGGAATTATATCACGGACCAACTTGTGCATTTAAAGATGCAGCATTATTGTTTTTGCCTCAAATAATGAAAAGAGCAAAAAAAATCTGTAATGTAAAAGAAGACATAACAATTTTAACTGCTACATCTGGAGATACTGGAAAAGCAGCTCTTGAAGGATTTGCAAAAGTAGATGGGTTTAAAGTTGTAGTTTATTATCCAAAGAATGGTGTAAGTCCAATTCAAGAAAGACAAATGGTAAGCCAGGAAGGCAATAATGTTAAAGTTATCGGAATAAAGGGTAATTTTGATGATGCTCAGACAGGAGTTAAAGAAATATTTGGAGATCAAGACTTTAGAGATAAATTAGTGAAGAAGGGTTATATATTATCATCTGCTAATTCAATTAATATAGGAAGACTTGTACCTCAAATTGTATATTATTTTTATGGATATTTTAATTTAGTAAATCAAGGGGTTGTTAAATTAGATGATCCTATAAATGTTGTTGTTCCAACAGGAAACTTTGGAAATATATTAGCCGGTTATTATGCTAAACAAATGGGATTGCCAATAGATAAATTTATATGTGCATCAAATGAGAATAAAGTTTTGACTGATTTCTTTGAAACTGGTGTATATGATAAAAGAAGAGAACTTGTGTTAACAGAATCACCTTCAATGGATATACTTGTATCATCAAATCTTGAAAGATTATTATATGAAGCATGTGGAAGGGATTCAGAAGTAGTATCAGATTTAATGAAACAATTAAACACAAAAGGCGTATATGAAGTAAATGATAAAATTAAAGAATTTATAAAAATCTTTTATGGAAATTATGCAACAACTGAAGAGGTATATGCTGCAATAAAAGAAGTATATGAAAAAGAAAATTATGTTATGGATACACATACAGCAGTTGCATATGTAGTTAAGAATAAATATATAGAAGAAACAAAAGATAATAAGCCAGCTTTAGTTGTGTCAACAGCAAGTCCATTTAAATTTCCAAGAAGTATCTGTAATGCATTAAATATCGATGTAGAAGGAATTAATGATTTTGAAGTGCTTAAAAAGTTATCTAAGTATACTAAGAACGAAATTCCTAGAAATTTAGCAAATCTGGAAAATGCAGAAATATTACATAAAGAAGTCTGGGATAAAAGTCAGATGAGAGATGCATTATCAGCATTTTTAAAATAGGAGCAGAAGAGATAATGATTAAAGTAAGAGTACCAGCTACATCGGCAAATATGGGACCTGGATTTGATTCATTAGGAATAGGACTTACATTATATAATGAATTTGGATTTAAGGAAACTGAAAGTGGTTTAAAATTTAATGGAATACCAGATGAATTCTGTAATGAAGATAATATTATTTATGTGGCAATGAAACATTGCTTTGATAAAGCAGGTTATAAAATTAAAGGATTAGAAATAAGTGAAATTACTCAAGATGTACCTATATCAAGAGGCCTAGGAAGCAGTTCTACATGTATAGTTGGAGGGCTGGTAGGAGCTAATGAAATATTAGGCAGAAAGTTTTCAAAAGATGAATTACTGGATATGGCAGTTGAAATAGAAGGTCATCCAGATAATGTTGCACCAGCACTATTTGGGGGAATGGTTGTTGCAATAAATGAAGAAATGAAAACATTTTATGATAAGGTAAATATAAAAGGGGAGCTAAAGTTTGTTGCTGTAGTTCCAAATTTTAGACTATCTACTGAAAAGGCAAGAAGTGTACTGCCAAAAGAAATCACATTAAAAGAAGGCATTTATAATGTGTCAAGAGCAGCACTTATGGTAGCAAGTTTAACAAGTGGAAAATATGATGTAATAAAATATGCATGTAAAGATGCCTTTCACCAAAATTACAGAAGTCAGTTGATTCCTGGTTTTGAAAAGGTGTATAATAAGAGCTATGAATTGGGTGCCTTAGGTTGCTATCTTAGTGGAGCTGGACCAACAATCATGGTTGTTATCGATGAAAAGGATGAGCGCTTTAGCAATAAGTTTAAACAATTTTTGAAAGATGAAAATTTAGAATGGGATATATTAGAATTATCTTTGGATAATGAAGGGGCAACCATTATAAAGGGTGATTACTAATGAGTAGAAATTACTTGGTTATAGATAAGAGGGTTTTACCTGATGTTTATGAAAAAGTTCTTTTTGCTAAAAAACTATTAAGGGATGGAAAAGTTAAAGAAATAACAGAAGCAGTGAAAATAGCTGGAATAAGCAGAAGTGTATATTACAAATATAAGGATTATGTATTTGATTTTTCTGAAACATCTGAGGGAAGAAAAGTCACATATAATATAATTTTAAGAAACGAAAAAGGTATTTTATCCAATATAAGTAATTACATTGCTGAGCAAGGTGGAGACATCTTAACAATAAATCAAGGTATTCCTCTTAATGGATATGCTAATTTAAGTATAACTATTGATCTATCATGTGTAGATGGGGATATTAAAACATTGACTGATGGATTGACTAACTTAAAGAATATTGAGAAGGTTGAATTCATAGGTATGGAATAGCGGGAGGAATCCTGCTATTTATTTTGGGTATTATGAAGTTTAATATATAAGGAGCTTTTAGAAAAAATCTTAAAGCTCTTTTTTGTTGTTCTAAATTGGTACATATTTACATAATATAAAACAGGGTTATAAAAGAGGGGGGATATAGATGCTTAAAATATAAATGGCAGACTGAGCAGATAATTCTCATATTGATATAATATCTTAACATTAAAATTAATATATATTAAGTAAAATTTTATGGTGAGGGAGAGATAGAATTTTATGGGCAGAAAGTATTTGATGTTTATTGATGAAGATGGATTTACTGATAAGAAGAATAATTTTTATATGCTTGGAGTTATATTTGATGAAGAAGATTATTTAAAAACAAATACTGATCATGTATTAAATATTGATAACTTTCAATTAGAAAACCTTAAATTTAATGTTGTTATGAGTACAGTAAATTATGAAAATGAGT
>JBJEJM010000277.1:13077-14515 GCA_051878075.1 Clostridium sp.
TTAGAAAACCTTAAATTTAATGTTGTTATGAGTACAGTAAATTATGAAAATGAGTTTAATATAAATACAATTGTAAATGCATTCAAAAAACTTTTATATAATTATTATTGTTTTCTTGTTGAGAATAGTGGAGAAAATTCTGGATTAGCAGTTGAATGGAGAAAGGGATTATGTAATTCAGAAAAAGGCCAGACTATTTTTAATCTATATATGGATAGAGATACGATAAGTGAATTAAATGATTGTAGAACTTTAATTAATAGATTTATGATTATAGATGATACATTTATAGAATATAAAAGTTTTTCAGAAATATATAACATAATAAGAAAATCAATAGTATATAATTGTAATAAGCCAGAAGGGGATGCAGAAGAATGCAAGTATAATGATATAATAAATGAAAGAATAATGGAAACTATAAAAAATAGATTTTTTATAGAAGAAATTGCTTTTGATATATATGGGAAGGATTCAGTTAGTCAATATATGAAGTTGAAAACTATGGAAGAAAAAATAACGAATCTTGAAGAAGAGCTCAGGAAAAAAAGTTGAAATTATATAGATGAGAATATTTAAACATATACATTAATAAATTTGGAGGAATACATGAAGAAAAAATTAGATAAAAATCAATTCTTGAAAAAATATCCTTATACAGAAGCACAAATGAAAAAATATAATATTGAGTTTAATACTTTGGAAGAGATATATGAGGATTATATAAATTATCAGGCATCTTATGAAAATCAAGCAAGATTCATAGCAGATATACTTAGATATCAGGATATGGTTCATACGGTGAAATCAAGAATTAAAGAACCTGAAAGATTAATAGAAAAAATAATACGAAAGACAGAAGATCGAAAGAATAAATATGGAAATGATTTTCAATTTAATTTAAATAATTATAAAAATGAAATAAATGATCTGATCGGTATAAGAGTAATTCATATTTTTAAAGAGCAATGGAGAGAAATACACGAATTTATAATAAGAACATGGAAAGTAATAGAAATAACAGCAAATATAAGAGAAGGAGATAATATTAAGGATTTTGAGGAATTAGACATAGAAGTAAGATCAAGGGCATCTGGATATAGATCTGTTCATTATCTTATAGAGTTTTATCCAACAAATCAAAAGGTGATTGCAGAGATACAAGTAAGAACAATATTTGAAGAAGGATATGGTGAGATTGATCATAGGCTTAGATATACTAATGACCATATCCCTGATCTTATAAAATCAAATTTGTTGTTATTTAACAGGATAATAGGTAGTGCTGATGAAATGGCATCACTTATAAGTAATCTAAATAATGAATTAATAGAAAATAAGAATAAATATGAAAATATGCTTAAAGAGAAAGATGAGGAAATAAGTGAATTAAAAAATAAATATAATTTAAGTATACAAAAAAATAATCGATAAAATA
>JBJEJM010000277.1:14615-33320 GCA_051878075.1 Clostridium sp.
AAATCTTTAATGTGACAGCCTCATTGATAACAATCAAGATAGGAGAGTTGTAGTGATATTTGTACCAATCTATAGATTAAAAGATGGAATGAGAATTGCTGATGATATACAGTCAAATTGCAATAATAAGTTAAAAACTGTTTTGTTAAAGAGTGGTTCAATTTTGACAAAAGACAGTATTGAAAAGCTATATAAGTTTGATGTATCAGGTATTTATATTGATGATGGTATAAATAATCCATTGTTAAATGATGATTTAAGAAAAGAATCTGTGTTTGCAATAAAAGAAGTTTTTTCTTTTTGTGAGAAAAACCATACCATTTTAAATGAAAAAACTATGCAGCAGATAGAAGGTGTTTCAGATAAACTAGTTGAGCAAATATATAATAATAAAGAAATTTCAGTATGTATAAAAGAACTTCAGACATATGATTCTAATACATATATACATTCTGTAGGGGTGGCTGTTTTATCAATAGCTATTGGTACGGCATTGAATTTAAGCAGAAATGAATTATGCAGATTAGGGGTTTCTGCACTGCTTCATGATATTGGGAAAGTACAAGTTCCAATTGAAATAATTAATAAGCCATCTAAACTTACAGATGAGGAATTTGAAATAATAAAAAATCATCCTACCTGGGGAGGAATTTATTTTGCTGAAAATAAAAATATAAATGATGATATATATATGGGGATAGTAGGGCATCATGAAAGAATTGATGGGACAGGGTATCCTAATGGATTAAAAGATGAAGATATTCCATTATTTGCGAGGATAATAGCAGTAGCAGATGTATATGAATCATTAACAGGAAATCGTTCATATAGAAAACCTATAAGACCACTTGAAGCTATAGAATATATTATGGCTGGATCAGAAAGAAGTTTTGATAAAGAGGTTGTCAAAGCATTTTTGAGGAAAATAGAGCCTTATCCTGTAGGAGCATATGTAAAACTTAGTGATAAAAGATCTGCAAAAGTTATAAAGTCTAATGTGGACAATTCATTAAGGCCAGTAATAAGAATAAAAGGTGATGATAAAATAATAGATCTTCAAAATGATGCTAGTGCAAGAAATCTTGTAATACTAGATTTTGATTATGATTCCCTTGTCAGGAATGAATATGGAGGATATTCTATATAAATAAATTTTATAGAAAAGGCTATACACAGAGCCTTTTTTTGCTATAATAAAACTATAAAGTATAGTAATTTTATAAGAAAACTATAATTTCATGCATATTATATTAAAGACAATTATTGGAATAATATATTATAAAGAATATGTATTATATTATTCTAAAATATAATTATGCATATATAGGAGAGTAGGATTTTAATGGAAGTATATTTTGATAATAGTTCGACAACCAAAACATATGATGAAGTAATTAATGAAATATCTTATGGTTTAAAGGAGTTTTATGGAAATCCATCTTCACTACACAATCTTGGGTTGAAAAGTGAAAAGAAATTGAGAGAATGCAGACAGATTATTGCAAAGACAATTAATTGCGCAGAGAATGAAATTTATTTTAATGGAGGCGGCAGTGAAGGTAATAATCTAGTCTTAAAAGGTATTACAAAAAGCGGAAGCCATATTATTACAACTCCATTTGAGCATGCATCTGTTTTAAATACTGTAAAGACTCTTGAAAAGAATGGAGTAAATGTAACAGTGTTAAAAATTGATTCAAGGGGGAAAATAGATTTAGAAGATTTGGAAAAGGCTATTACAAAGGATACGGTACTTGTATCGATAATGCATGTTAATAATGAAATTGGTGTAATTCAAGATATAGAATCAATAAGCAGAATAGTAAAAAAAGCAAGCACAAGAGCCAAGTTACATGTTGATGCTGTTCAAAGCTATGGTAAAATTCCAATTGATGTTTCAAAAATGAATATTGATTTTCTTACAGTAAGTGCCCATAAATTTCATGGACCAAAGGGCTGTGGATTTATATATATAAGAAAGCCAAATACATTAATGCCTTTAATAGAAGGAGGAGCTCAGGAATTTGGAATTAGAGCAGGAACACAAAATATTGCAGGCATAATGGGAATGACAGCTGCGGCAAAAATAGCATATGAGAATATGGAAGATAATTATAAAAAGGTTTCAGAGATAAAGAGCCATTTTATTAATGAGCTTAAAAAGATAGATAACATAAAACTAAACAGCTACAATGAAAATGATTTTTCACCATACATATTAAATGTTTCATTTAAAGGAGTAAGGGGAGAAGTACTTCTACACTTTTTAGAGGAAAGTGGTATTTATGTATCTACAGGATCAGCTTGTTCTTCAAAAGAAAGAGCAAGAATTGGAGGGAGTTATGTATTAAAATCATTAGGTCTTACTAATGATGAAATAGCAGGTGGAATAAGATTTTCTTTTAGTGATGATAATAAACTGGAAGAAGTTGATTATACCATAGATGTTTTAGAGAAAGGACTTAAATTCCTAAGGAGGATAAAGAAATAATGAAAGATCTTATTTTAGTAAAATATGCACCAGAAATATTTTTAAAAGGACTTAATAGAGGAAAGTTTGAGAAAAAACTTAGAGATAATATTGGAAAGAAACTTGAAGGATTAAAGGTAGAATTTATCCATGATAGTGGAAGATACTTTATAAAATCTGATCAAATTGATGAAAGTATAAAAAAGATAAGCAAGGTATTTGGAATTCTTGAAGTATGTAAAGTTAAAGAAGTTCCAATAGATATTGAAAAAATAAAAGAGGTTGCTTTAAGCAAGATTAAGGAATGTGAAGGAAAGACGTTTAAAGTAGTAACAAATAGAGCAAATAAAAATTTTGAAATGGATTCTATGGAAGTATCAAGAAATATTGGTGGATATATTCTTACTAATATGAATGATAATATAAGTGTAGATGTTAAAAATCCTGAAATAGTAATAAATATAGAAATAAGAAATAATTTCGCTTATGTATGGTCAAATAATGATATTACTAAGGGTGCTGCTGGTCTTCCATATGGAATGAATGGAAGTACAATGCTTATGCTGTCAGGAGGAATAGATTCGCCAGTTGCAGGCTATCTAATGGCTAAGAGAGGTGTAGAATTAAGCTGCGTGTATTATCACAGCCACCCATATACATCTGAAAGGGCAAAAGATAAAGTTAAAGAACTGGCAAAAATATTATCTCAATATACAGAAAAGATAAATTTATATATAGTTCCTTTTACAGATATACAAATGGAAATAATAGATAAATGCAGAGAAGATGAACTTACAATAATAATGAGAAGATTCATGATGAGGATTGCCTGCAGACTTGCAGATAAATATAATATAGATTCAGTTTGTACAGGAGAAAGTATTGGCCAGGTTGCAAGTCAGACTATGGATGGTCTTATAGTAAGTGATGACTGTGCAGATAGGCCGGCATTCAGACCACTAATAGCTATAGACAAAACAGATATAATGGATATTGCAAGAAAGATAGGAACATACGAAACATCAATACTTCCATATGAAGACTGTTGTACAATATTTGTTCCAAAACATCCTAAGACAAATCCAAAACTTGAACCAATAAGAAAGCAGGAAGAAAAATTAAATATAGAAGAACTTGTTGAAAAGGCTATTGCTAATATGGAAGTTGTTTCTTACTAATAATTAAATATATAGAAAGCTTGGATATTTCATTGTTAAATATCTAAGCTTTTTTTCGTTTTATTAATAGAATTTATATGGAATGATTGACAAAAAGATAAAAATAAGGTAGTATTAACCTAAACAGTTTAGCGTGATAAATCGATAAAACGGTATAGCAGTTAAGTAAAATATTTGGGGGGTTTTTATGAATAAGAAAAATGTTCTTCCAGAAGGAACTAGGGATTTAATATTGGATGAATGTGTTGTAAAAAGATCTATAGAAAGAGAAATAGATGATACTTTCTGTAAGTGGGGATATAAAGAAATTATAACACCAACAGTTGAATTTTACGAAACTTTTAATTATAATTCTCAGACTTTAAAAGAAGAGGATATGTACAAGTTTTTTGATAACAGGGGGCGTATATTGGTATTGAGACCAGATATGACAATTCCAATAGCAAGGGTAGTAGAAACTAAATTTAAAGATGAACCTCTTCCAATAAAATTAAGATATAATGCAAATGTTTTTAGGGTACATGCAGATCTTGGAGGAAAGAGAAATGAATATACAGACTGTGGAGTTGAACTTATAGGGCTTGAAGATAAAAAATCTGATTTGGAAATACTTGTATTAGCATTGGAAGCATTAAATAAGCTTGGATTGAATGATTTTAAGCTGGAAATAGGAAATATGGGATTCTTCCAGGCTGTATTTAAAAATCTCAATATTAGTGAGGATGAAAAACAAGTTATTGCGCAATATATAGAAGATAAAAATATTAAAAATCTCGAAGATTATTTAAATTCACTAGATATTAAAAATGAATATAAGAAATTTTTTAATAAGCTTCCATGGCTGTTTGGGGATATTAATGTATTACAGGAAGCAAAACAATTTGCATTTAATTATGAATTAAAAGAAAACTTAGAATATATTGAAAATCTATATAATGAATTAAATAGTTTAGGATATGGAGATAAAGTAACTTTTGATTTAGGAATGGTTCCAAGGTTAAATTATTATACTGGAATAATATTTAGGGGGTATGGTGAAGGTCTTGGCAATACAGTTCTTAGAGGAGGAAGATATGATAATCTTATTACAATAGGAGAAAGGTATATTCCAGCAATAGGCTTTTCATTAGATATTAATTCTGTTATAGAAAGTGTAAAGAAAAATGGAAAGCTAAAGAGAAATAGAGAAAGATGTAAGATATATTATTCTTTAAAAAATAGAATAGAAGCTATACAGAAAAGTGAAGAGCTTAGAAAACAAGATATAATTGTAGAATTAATTCCAGATGATAAGGCAGAAGAAATACGAATTGTAAAGTAAGAAGTTCTTAATAGATATTAATATTATTAAATTGGGGGGCAATAAGATGAGCATAAGCATTGCATTAACAAAAGGAAGATTAGAAGAGGAAGCTGTTAAACTTCTAGAAAAAGCAAATTATGATCCATCTGAATTAAAAAATAAGGGGAGAAAGCTGGTATTCAAAGATAAGACTGAAGACATTAGATATTTTTTAGTTAAAGCTGCAGATTCTATAACATATGTTGAACATGGTGTAGCAGATATTGGTGTAGTAGGAAAGGATACTATATTGGAAAGTGAGCATAAGTGCTATGAAGTACTTGATTTAAATTTTGGAAAGTGTGGATTTATAGTAGCTTCATTGCCGCATAACGATATTTTCAAGAAAGTTGGACACATAAAAATAGGAAGCAAATATCCAAAAGTTGCAAAGGAATATTTTAAGAAGAAGAATATGGATGTAGAAGTTATTAAAATAGAAGGTTCTGTTGAGCTTGCACCAATTTTAGGATTATGTGATGGAATTGTTGATATAATGGAGACCGGAACAACATTAAAGGAAAATGGGCTTGTTGTTCTTGATAGGATATGTGATATAAGTGCAAGACTTATTGTAAATAAGGCAAGTTTTAAGATGAAGCAAAAGGAAATTGGGGAATTTATAAACAGAATTAAGAAGAATATTGAATAATAATAGTGAGAAAATATATATACTTTATTTTTTAAATTATAAATAAAAATTCAATATTTATATTAAAAACATTGAATTGATTATATAAGCATAAGTTAAAATACACTATTTGATTAAATTAAAGGGGGCAGTGTTAATGATAAAGTTAAATCTATTAGAAATTAATGAAAGCAATAAACTTAAATTAATTAATGAACTAAAAGAAAGATCTGAAGAAACAGAACAAGATGTCATTACAAGTGTCAAAAATATTTTATTAAAAGTAAAAGAAGAAGGTGATAAAGCACTTTTTAATTTTACAAAAAACTTTGATAAGGTGGAACTTAAAAAATTAGAAGTTTCAGCAGAAGAAATTGATGAATGCTTTAACAAAGTTGAAGATAATTTTATACAGGCATTAAAAGAAGCAAAAGCTAATATAGAAGATTATCATAACAAACAAAAATCAAATGGATTTTTAATGACTAAAGAACAAGGTGTTTATTTAGGACAGAGAGTACTTCCTTTAGAAAAAGTAGGAGTTTATGTTCCAGGAGGCACAGCAGCATATCCATCATCTGTATTAATGAATGTAATTCCAGCTAAAGTTGCAGGTGTTGATGAAATTATTATGGTGACACCTCCAGATAAAAACGGAGGAATAAATCCATATATAGGGGTAGCTGCTAAAATTGCTGGAATAGATAAAATTTATAAAGTTGGAGGAGCACAAGCAGTAGCAGCACTTGCATATGGAACTGAAAGCATTCCAAAAGTAGACAAAATAGTTGGTCCAGGAAACATATTTGTTGCAACAGCTAAAAGATTAGTTTTTGGACAAGTAGATATAGACATGATTGCAGGTCCAAGTGAGATATTGGTAATTGCAGATGAAAAATCAAATCCAGCTCATGTAGCAGCAGATTTAATGTCTCAAGCAGAACATGATAAACTTGCATCAGGTATACTTGTGACAACTTCAAGAGAATTATGTGAAAAAGTTGAGATTGAGCTTGATAAACAAGCTAAAACTTTAGAAAGAGAAGAAATAATAAGAAGTTCTTTGAAAAATTTTGGGAAAGCAATAATATGTGACAGTATAGAAGAATGTATCGATATATCAAATTCAATTGCTCCAGAACATTTAGAGATTATGGTTGATGATCCAATGCAGTATTTGGGTTTAGTGAGAAATGCTGGCTCAGTGTTTTTAGGAAGATACTGTCCAGAACCAGTAGGAGATTATTTTGGTGGAACAAATCACGTACTTCCTACAAGTGGAACTGCAAGATTTTTCTCAGCATTATCTGTGGATAGTTTTATAAAAAAATCATCATTCATCTATTATTCAAAAGAAGCAATTATGGAAAATGGAGAAAAGATAATAACAATGGCTAATAAGGAAGGCTTAACGGCTCATGCAAATTCAATTAAGGTGAGATTGCAGGATGAGCAATTTTAATCAATACATTGATTCTGATAAAGAATTTAAAATTAAATTAGATTCTAATGAAATCTTTATGAATATAGATGACAAAATGCTTATGAAGATAAAATCTAGTTTGACAGGTATTGAATTATATAGATATCCAAATAATGAAATGAAAAAAATCAAAGAACTATATGGAAAATATGCAGAAATAGATCCAGAAAATATTATTGTAGGAAATGGATCAGATGAAGCTATAGAATTGGTTATGGGAAGGTTTATAGATTCTGAAAGCAAAGTTTTAACTCTGGGTCCCGACTTTGTTATGTATGATTTTTTTACAAAAAGATTCAAGGGTGAGCTTATAAAATATAATATTGAAAAAAGTATGAATTTTAATGTGGATGAATTTATTGAAATTGCACAAGAAAAAGATGTAGATATGGTTATATTTTCAAATCCAAACAATCCTACAGGAATAAATATAGACCCAGAGCAGATAGTTGAGATTCTAAAGTCTTTGGAAAATACTATTGTAGTTGTTGATGAGGCTTATTATGAATTTAATGGAGATTCAATGATTCCATATATTAATGAGTATAGAAATTTGTTTGTAACAAGGACTTTATCTAAAGCGTGGGGATTAGCAGCATTAAGAGTAGGATTTTTAATAAGCTGTAAGGATAATATTGAAGATTTATTGAAATATAAAGTTCCATATACAATAAGTTCATATTCACAAAAAATCGCAGAAGCAGTATTGGAACATCCTGAACATATAATTGAAAATACTAAAATTATAATAAAAGAGCGCGAGGATCTGTATGAAGCATTGAAAAAAATTGAAAAAAATGCTGCTATGCAAATAGAGTTCTTTAAATCAAGGGGAAATTTTATTTTTGGAAGGACTCCACATAAAGAAGCATTGATAAGGGGACTCGAAAGACGAAGAATTTATATAAGAAATTTTAATAATAGCACTTTTAGGATAACAGTAGGATCAGCTAGAGAAAATAGAAAGCTTATAGAATCTATTAAAGAAATTTTTATGTATTAGGAAGGATTTATATAGAATGAGTAAAAGATGTGCATCTAAAAAAAGAACAACTAATGAGACAAGCATAGAACTTGAAATAAATTTAGATGGAACAGGAAAAAGCGAAATAAGTACAGGAATTGGTTTCTTTGATCATATGCTGAATCTTTTTGCATTTCACAGTCAAACTGACTTAAGAATTATGGCAGATGGCGATTTGAATGTATGTGATCATCATACTATTGAGGATATTGGAATAACATTAGGTGAAGCATTTAAGGAAGCTATTGGCGATAAAAAAGGAATTAATAGATATGGAACTTTCTATGTTCCTATGGACGAAACCTTAGCTTTTGTTTCTCTAGATATAAGCAATAGACCATTTGTAGTTTTTGATTGTAATTTTAAAAGGGAAAAAGTTGGTGAAATGGCTACAGAAATGGTTGTTGAATTTTTTAGGGCATTCGCTTTTAACGCAGGAATAACATTGCATCTAAAGGTTTTATATGGGGAGAATGATCATCATAAAATAGAAGCATTATTTAAGGCATTTGCAAGAGCTTTAAAGGAGGCAAAGTCTGTTGATGATGAAAATGGAATTCCATCAACTAAAGGAAAACTTTAATTATCAATAAAAATTGAGGAGGTGCTTTTTTATGATAGTCATAATAGATTATGGAATGGGAAATCTAAAGAGCGTGAGAAATGCGCTGAATTATCTTGGAATAGAAAATAAGATTTCAGCAAATTCAGAAGATATAATAAATGCTGATGCATTAATACTTCCAGGGGTTGGAGCATTTCCAGATGCCATGGAAACTATTGAAAAGCTCAAGTTAGATAAAATCATAAAAGAAGAAGTAGAAAAGGGAAAATACCTGCTTGGAATCTGCCTTGGAATGCAGCTGCTGTTTGAAAAAGGATTTGAAGGCTTAGAAACTAAAGGTCTTGGATTATTAAAGGGTAATATAGTTAAGATGTCAGATGACAAGGAAAATAATATAAAGATACCTCATATTGGATGGAATAATCTAAAATATAATAAAAAAGATGATATATTTAAAGATATAGAAGAAGGAAAATATGTTTATTATGTACATTCATATTTTGCACAAGGATACAATGATGAAGATTTAGTTGCTTATAGTGAATATGGTTCTAATAAGATACCAGGTTTAGTAAGGTCTAAAAATGTAATAGGTGCTCAATTTCATCCTGAAAAGAGCGGAACTGTTGGTTTAAATATTCTAAAGAATTTTGGGGAGTTGATTAAATGATAATTTTACCAGCAATTGATATAATTGATGGGAAACCAGTAAGACTTTATCAAGGTGATTATGAAAAAAAAGAAATTGTAGCAGATGATATATTTGAAACTGCAAAATCATTTCAGCACGCAGGAGCAGAGTATATTCATTTAGTTGACCTTGACGCAGCAAAAAGTGGAAGCTGCGAAAATCATGAGTTAGTCATAAAGATAGCTAAAATGTTGAAGATTCCAGTAGAATTAGGTGGAGGAATAAGATCATTTGAAACTATAAAGTATTTAATTGAGAATGGTGTATCAAGAGTAATACTTGGAACGAGTGCAATTGAGGATGAAGAGTTATTAAAAAAGGCTGTATCACAATACCATGAAAAAATTGCAGTAGGTATAGACTGTAAGGATGGAAAAGTATATGGAAGAGGATGGCTTGAAGGAAGCAATATCGATTATATAGAATTTGCAAGAAAGATGGAATCACTTGGAGTCAAGAACATAATTGTAACAGATATATCTAGGGATGGAACTCTTGAAGGTCCTAATTTAGAAATGCTGAAGAAGCTAAAGAAAACTGTAAACATAGATATAACAGCATCAGGCGGTATAAGAGATATACAAAATATAAAGGATTTAAAAGAAATAGGGCTTTATGGTGCTATAACTGGAAAAGCTATTTATTCTAATACATTATCACTAGAAGAAGCAATTAAAGAGGCTGAATGTTAATGGGACTATTAGAATTCCAAAATGAAAAATAATTAATGTTGAGAAATTCATTAATTAAAGGGGGAATCATTTATGCATACAAAAAGAATTATTCCTTGTCTTGATGTAAAGGAAGGCCGAGTTGTAAAAGGCATTAATTTTGAAGGTCTTGTAGATGTAGGAGATCCAGTAGCATTAGCAGAATATTATAATAATCAGGGTGCTGATGAATTGGTTTTTTTAGATATAACTGCAACTCATGAAAAAAGAGGAATTATGGAAAAGGTTGTAGAGCGTGTAGCTGAAAAAATCTTTATTCCTTTTACTGTTGGCGGTGGACTTAAAAGCCTTGATGACATAAAAGCAATTTTAAGAGCAGGAGCAGATAAAGTAAGTTTAAATTCAGCAGCAGTAAGAAATAAGAATTTAATTAAAGAAGGAGCATTTTATTTTGGAAATCAGTGTATAGTACTAGCAGCAGATGCTAAGAAAAGAACAGATGGTACAGGATGGAATGTTGTGATTGAAGGTGGAAGAGTAGATACTGGAATGGATCTTTTAAAATGGGTTGAGGAAGCAACTTCATTAGGTGCAGGAGAAATCCTTCTTACTTCTATGGATGCAGATGGAACAAAAAAAGGTTTTGATTTAGAACTTACAAAAGCAGTCAGCAATATAACAAATGTACCAGTTATAGCATCAGGTGGATGCGGATGTCTGGAAGATTTTTATGATGTATTTAAAGATAATACAGCAGATGCAGCATTAGCAGCATCACTTTTTCACTATGGTGAATTAACTATTGGTGAAGTTAAAGAATATTTGAATAAGAAAAATATTTCAGTAAGATTGTAATACTACAATAGATTATAGTTTAAGTTATAAAATTTCTTAAACTATAAAATGCTGATTATTAACTTTGTCTGGCAAATGGGGGTTATATATGGAGATTTGTAATAGAGTTGAACAAGTGGATTTTGATAAAGGAAATGGTCTTGTACCTGCAATTGTCCAAGATTTTGAAACTAAGGAAGTATTAATGCTTGCATATATGAATAAGGAGAGCCTTAAAAAGACTTTAGAAGGAGACACAACCTGGTTTTATAGCAGAAGCAGAAATGAATTATGGAATAAAGGTGCTACTTCAGGACATTTTCAATATGTAAAGGAAATAAAAATAGATTGTGATAATGATACTATTTTATTATTAGTAAATCAAAAAGGGGCAGCATGTCATACGGGAAATAGAACATGCTTTTATAGAGATCTATAGGCAGAAAAGCAATTAAAATTAGGAGGGCATTTTTTATGAAAGAGAATATTAATGATTTATACAATGTTATTTTAGAAAGAAAAAACGGTGGTAGTGAAGGTTCTTATACATCTTATTTATTTGAAAAAGGTATAGATAAAATCTTGAAAAAAGTCGGAGAAGAATGTACAGAAGTTGTGATAAGCTGTAAAGAAGATAATAAGCAGGAACAGATTAATGAAATTTGTGATTTGACTTATCACTTGCTTGTTTTAATGGCTGAAAAGGGAATATCGGTAGAAGAAATATCAGAAGAACTTGGGAAGAGAAGGAATAAGATAAACAATTTTAAAGGTGAAAGAAAACCAATAACAAATATTTAATAAATAAAAGATAGAATCAGCAGCAGATAACTGATTCTATTTTTTTATTTAAAATAAAGATTACTGTAAAACTATTAACTGTAGATTAAATTATGTACAGCAGTACAGATAAAGAGTATAATATATAAAAAGTTAATTAATTTTACTAGTAAAAACTTTTTATACTTATAAAGTAAATAAGAGAGGATGAATATATAATGAAAAAGATACCTTTTTCACCACCGGATATAACAGAAGAAGAAATACAAGCAGTATGTGATGTGCTAAGAAGTGGATGGATAACATCGGGACCACAGCTTGCTAAATTTGAAAAAGGCATAGAAGAATACTGTAAGGTAAATAAAGCTTTAGCATTAAATAGTGCTACTGGAGCTATGGAAGTAGTTTTAAAGGTTCTTGGAATAAAAGAAGGAGATGAAATAATAACAACTCCTTACACATATACAGCAACATCAAGTGTTGCAGTACATATAGGAATAAAGCCTATATACGTTGATGTTAAAAAAGATACTTTTGAAATGGATGTGGATAAAGTAGCAGAAAAAATAACAGATAAAACTAAGGTTATAATGCCAGTAGATATTGCAGGTGTTCCTTTTGACTATGATGCTTTAAAGAAAATATTAAAGGATATGGGAAGGGAAGACATAGTTATTTTATGCGATTCTGCTCATTCATTTGGTGCAAAATATAAAGGAGAACCTGTAGGTTCACAATGTGATTTCCATTGTTTCTCATTTCATGCAGTAAAAAATCTTACAACAGCTGAAGGCGGAGCTGTTACATTTAATGATAATAATTATAATGGGCATGAGGATCTTCAAAAATATATGAGATTTACTGCAATGCATGGTCAGTCAAAAGATGCTTTAAGCAAAATGAAAGCTGGTGCATGGGAATATGACATAATAAATGATGGACTTAAGTGTAATATGACAGACATAAGTGCTGCAATAGGTAATGTTCAGCTTAAGAGATATGAAAAGATGCTTGAAAGAAGAAGAGAAATATTTGAAATATATAATAATATATTAGGCAAAGAAGATTTTTCAATAATTCCATTTACTAAAGATGAAAATGGAACAGAAACTTCATATCACTTATATCTTTATAGGGTGAAAGGCTTCAATGAAGAAAAAAGAAACAAAGCTATTCAAATCCTGGCTGAAAAAGGAATAGCTACAAATGTTCATTATAAACCGCTTCCAATGCTTACATTATATAAGAACTTAGGATATGATATTAAAGATTATCCAAATGCTTATGCACAATATGAAAATGAAATTACTCTGCCAGTTTATAGTACATTAGCTTTAGAAGATGCAGAATATGTGGCAGAAGAAGTTGTAAAAGTTATAAAAGAATTGCTATAGATTATAGTGTATAGATTATAGTTAAATAATAAAATCTTTCTGTTTTGGTATTTAAATCATAGCAGAAAGGTTTTTAAAATTATACAATAAAAAAGAAAATCCAATTTATGGACTTTCTTTTATCCATGTTCATTAGAAGAAAGGGAATAAATGAACAATATCTATAAAGTTTATTTATATTTTTATAAATAAACAAAAAATGTATGGGCAAATATCTTCAATTTATAACTTAATTATACAATAAACAATTTAAAAAACAAGGATTTTTTTAAGGTGACAGCTAAGTGTATAAAAACTTTATAGATATCATAAAATGAATAACAATATTAAATTTCGACAATAATAAAGTATTAATTAAAAAAATATATAACATAAATTAACGTAAAATAGGAGATTAGTGAATGATAGAAATAAAAAAAGAAGAATTGCTTAAGAATACTATTGATTATGAAGATTATTCAGAAAATATCTGTAATCCTAGTATTGATGAGCTGATAGAGGCAGGAATAATCCACAATAACGGATGCTGTAGTGGATGTTGTGGAAAATGTAAATGCCAGAGTAAAAAAGAAAATTATGTGTGCGGAAAAAAATGTAAAAACTAATGGGTAAAAATAAGTGGATTTACTGTTAAGAATAATATATAATTATGTTTGTTTAATAAAAATGGAATTACAATTTGATGTGTAAATTAAAAGTTAGATGTGGAGGGGTTATCCTTGGGAAAGCCAAGTATCTTCAGCAGAGAATATGAAAGAAAAATGAAAAGGAGAAAACGAAATTTTATATTCTTTTCATTAATACTAATTGTATTAGGATGCGCAGTAGTGCTGAAATTTGTATATGATCCAGTAAATTTTGATAATATAAAGGCAAGGATGCAGGCTTGGATTGATAGTGATACTGAGCCAGGTAATGAATTAGCATTAGAAAATAATGAGTTACCATTAGAAAGTACTGAAAAAAATAATGACAATGATAATATTGATGAGACTCCAGAAATTGAAGAAAAGTATATAAATATAGCTCAAAGCAGTGGAAATACAGCGCAAGCTGTTTATATAGAAGAAAATGGCGAAGAAATCTTTACAGAAGTAAGAGATTTAGATACTGGAGTGACTTTTGATATAAGTCCATCTAAAAAGGCACTTATTATAAGTGATACAAATTCTGTAATAACTTTATATAAGATTGATGGATCAAGTACAGTTGTATCAAAAGATAAATATGTATCTACAAGTGGAGGTGTTTTCACTAAAGAAAATACATTAAATTCATTTCCAAATTATTTATGGAACAGCAATCCAAAGTTTGTGAATGATAACAATATAATATTCATAACAAATAGACCATACTTTAAAACATCATCACCAAAACAATATTTATGGATGACTAATATAGAAGATCAAAGTGATAAAATATATTGGGATTTAGCTGGAACTAACATTGAAATAGGAAATAAATCAGAAAAAGGATTAGAAGTTACAGTTGATGGAAGGATATATTTCATTGCAGAAGATGGCAGCTATATTCAATAAAAATAAATATTTGATATAATTTAGTTGTTTATGGTATAATAAGCTAGTTAAATTAGATGCATACTATTTTAGGAGGAAAGAATAAAATGAAAGCTAAAGTGGAAAAAATAGAAACAAATGTTGTTAAGTTAGAAATAAGGGTTGAAGCAGATAAATTTGATGCTGCATTAACTAAAGCATATAACAAAAACAAAAATAGATATAATGTACCAGGATTCAGAAAAGGTAAAGTTCCAATGAACATGGTTAAGAAAATGTACGGAGTAGAAGTATTCTATGATGATGCTGTAAACTTTGCTATAGACGGATCATATGGTAAAGCTTTAAATGACGAAAAGATAAGACCAGTTGATTATCCAAAAATAGATATCGTTGAAATTGGTGAAGGAAAAGATTTAGTTTACACTGCAACTGTTACAGTATATCCTGAAGTTGAATTAGGAGAATATAAAGGATTAGATGTAAAGAAACCTTCATATGAAGTTGATGAAGCAGAAGTAGATAAGCAAATCAAAGATATGCAGGAAAAGAATGCAAGAATGGAAACTAAGTCAGAAGGAACAATAGAAAAGGGAGATATCGCAGTTATTGATTTCAAAGGATACATAGATGGAACTGCTTTCGAAGGTGGAGAAGGTCATGATTATGCGTTAGAAATCGGATCAGGTACTTTCATAGATAACTTTGAAGATCAATTAGTAGGATTAGCTGTTGGAGATAAGAAAGATGTTAATGTTACTTTCCCAGAAAGCTATGGAAAAGAAGAATTAAACGGAAAAGAAGCTAAATTCGAAGTTGAAGTTAAAGAAATCAAAGTTAAAGAATTACCAGAATTAGATGATGAATTTGCAAAAGAAGTTGCTGCAGTTGAATCATTTGCAGAATTAAAAGAAAACTTAAAGAAAACTTTACAAAAGAACAATGATGAAAAAGCTGAAAGAGAATTCGAAGAAGCTGTAATTACTGCTGTAATTGAAAATGCAAAAATGGATGTTCCAGAAGTAATGATAAATAAAGAAATTGATGCTATGATGAGAGATCTTGAAGGAAGATTAAAATATCAAGGATTAAGCTTAGATCAATACATGCAGTTTACTGGTAACACAACTGAAAAGATGAGAGACTTCATGAAAGAAAATGCTGAAAGAAAAGTTAAAGCTGATTTAGTTCTTGAAGCAGTAGCTAAAGCTGAAGATATCAAAGCAACTGATGATGAAATCAAAGCAAGAGCTTTAGAATTAGGAAAGATATATGGACCAAAAGATCCAGAAAAAATGGCTGATATTTTAGCTAAAACTCAAAGAGCTATGATAGAACAAGATATCGTAATCGAAAATACTCTTAAATTTATAAAAGAAAATTGCAAATAATTTTATTTGAGTTATAATATAAAATAAGTTATTGAATAGTAATTGCCAGAAAAAATTATTTTTCTGGCAATTATTTCAAATAATAATTAACAAAACCGTTAAAAAAATATATAATTATATAAGTAGAATTGTATTTTATTATAATATCGAAAAGGGAGGATTTAAATGAGTTTAGTACCAATGGTCGTTGAACAAACAAGCAGAGGAGAACGTTCTTACGACATTTTTTCAAGATTATTAAAAGAAAGAATAATTATGTTAAGTGGAGAAGTTAATGATGCTAGTGCTCAATTAATAGTTGCTCAGCTTCTATTCTTGGATAGTGAAGATCCTGATAAAGACATTTCTTTATATATAAATAGTCCTGGTGGTTCTGTAACTGCTGGTATGGCAATATATGATACTATGCAGTTAATAAATGCTGATGTATCAACAATATGTGTTGGAATGGCTGCTTCAATGGGAGCATTTTTACTTTCTTGTGGTGCAAAAGGAAAGAGATATGCTTTACCAAATTCTGAGATAATGATACACCAACCATTAGGTGGATTCCAAGGACAGGTAACTGATATTGAAATACATGCTAATAGAATGTTAAAAGTCAAAGACGTAATAAACAAAACTTTAAGTGAAAATACAGGAAAACCTTTAGAAGTTATTCAAAGAGATACTGAAAGAGATAACTTTATGGGAGCGGAAGAAGCTAAAGCATACGGTTTAGTTGATGAAATAATCACTAAAAAACCAAAGAACAAAGAAAAATCTGAATAGAAAAGAAAAAGTTAATATAAACTTTTTAGAGAGGTGAATGTATGGCTAAATATGACGACAAGAAACAATTAAAATGTTCATTCTGCGGCAAAACTCAAGAACAAGTAAAAAGGCTTATTGCAGGACCAGGAGTTTATATATGTGATGAATGTATAGATTTATGCTCTGAAATAATAGCAGATGAATTCCAAGAGACTGTTGATTTTGACCCAAAAAGTGTTCCAAAGCCAAATGAAATTAAGGAATACTTAGATTCTTATGTAGTTGGCCAGGATAGAGCTAAGAAATCTTTAGCTGTTGCAGTATATAATCACTATAAGAGAATTAATACCAATAAAGATGATATTGATGTTGAATTATCAAAAAGTAATATATTATTACTTGGACCAACTGGTTCAGGTAAGACATTATTAGCACAGACATTAGCTAAATTTTTAAATGTGCCATTTGCTATTGCAGATGCTACAACATTAACAGAAGCTGGTTATGTTGGTGAAGATGTTGAAAACATATTATTAAAGTTAATTCAAAATGCAGATTATGATGTAGAAAAAGCTGAAAGAGGAATAATTTATATTGATGAAATTGATAAGATTGCAAGAAAATCTGAAAATCCATCAATTACAAGAGATGTATCTGGAGAAGGAGTTCAACAGGCTTTACTAAAGATATTAGAAGGTACTGTAGCATCTGTACCACCTCAAGGAGGAAGAAAGCATCCACATCAAGAATTTATTCAAATTAATACATCAAATATATTGTTTATTTGTGGTGGAGCTTTTGACGGAATAGATAAAATAATTGAAGGAAGAACTAGAAAGAGTTCTATGGGATTTGGTGCCGATATTCAATCTAAACATAAAAAGGATATAGGTGCATTATTAAAAGAAATCATGCCAGCAGACTTATTGAAATTTGGTTTGATACCAGAATTTGTAGGAAGACTTCCTATACTTGTGACATTAGAATCATTAAATAAAGAAGCTTTAATTGAGATTTTAACAAAACCTAAGAATGCCCTTGTTAAGCAATACAAGAAGTTATTTGAATTAGATGATGTTAAATTAGAGTTTGAAGATGGAGCACTTACTGCAATAGCAAATGAAGCAATAAGCAGACAGACTGGTGCTAGAGGCCTTAGAGCTATTATAGAAGATATAATGAATGAAATAATGTACGAAATACCTTCAGATGATAGAATAACTAAAGTAACAATAACTGAAGATACAATCAAAAATAAAAAAGAACCTATAGTTGAGCGTCTTGAAGAAGGAAAAACAAGACCATCTTTAATAAAAGCAAGAACTAAAAAGGATATAGAATCTGCTTAAGATTTATGTAACCCCTGCTCTGATATTATTAGAGCAGGGATTTTTATATATTTATAAAATTATTTTAATTTTATATGGAATTTGCGAATATATTTGTAAGGTGAAGTAGATAATAGTAATAATACTAATGGAAGGAGGAAATGTATCTTATGATTAATGTGCATATTATAAGATGCATTTAGTAATATGAATAGTATATTAATGATTTTGCAACTAATTGTATTAGTAATGATGGTATATTTATTATTAACTTCAGCTAACCGAAATCAAAAAAGTAAGAGTATTGTAATTGATAAAGAAAATACAAAAGAAATGACACAACTTAATCGATTAAGACAAATTACATTATCAGTTCCATTAACAGAAAAAAGCAGGCCATCCAGTTTTGATGAAATAGTAGGTCAAGAAAAAGGAATAAAAGCACTGAAAGCTGCATTATGTGGCCCTAACCCGCAACATGTAATAATCTATGGTCCACCAGGAGTAGGAAAGACTGCTGCAGCTAGGCTTGTTTTAGAAGAAGCTAAAAAAGTTTCTATTTCGCCATTTAAAGAAAAAGCTAATTTTGTTGAGATTGATGCAACAACATTAAGATTTGATGAAAGAGGGATAGCTGATCCTTTAATTGGTTC
>JBJEJM010000277.1:33420-38006 GCA_051878075.1 Clostridium sp.
GCAGATTTCAGGCTTATAGGTGCAACAACAAGATCACCAAATGAGATAGCACCAGCAATAAGATCACGTTGTGTAGAGATATTTTTCAGAGCACTGTTACCTGATGAAATAAAGATAATTGCTAAAAACTGTGTTGAAAAAGTCGGATTGAAAATTGAAGAAAGTGCTGTAGATGAAGTAAGTAATTATTGTACTAATGGAAGAGAAGTTATAAATCTTATTCAATTATCGTCAGGAATTGCAATAAACGAAAATAGAAAAATAATAAGTCTGGATGATATTAAATGGGTATTAGAAAATGGGCAATACACAAAGATATTAAGTAACAGCATTCCTAGAGAATCTAGAATAGGTGTAGTAAATGGATTGGCTGTTTATGGTGCTAATATAGGTATGCTTATGCCTCTTGAAGTAAGCTGTAAAAGGATATATAACAGAAGAGGAGAAGTTAAGGTAACAGGAATAGTTGAAGAAGAAGAAATAACAACTAATAACAAAAAAATAAAAATGAAAAGTACAGCTTATGCTTCTGTAGAAAACGTGCTTACAGTTTTAGATAATCTTTTTGAATTAGAAACTGACAATTATGATATTCATGTTAATATACCAGGGGGTATGCCGGTAGATGGGCCTTCTGCAGGTATAAGTATTGCAACAGCAATTTATAGTGCAATAACTAAGAAAAAAGTTGATAGATTAGTAGCAATGACTGGAGAAATAAGTATACTTGGTCTTGTTAAGCCAATAGGAGGTGTTAAAGCAAAGATATCGGCAGCAGTAAAGGGTGGAGCAAAGAAGGTTATAATACCACAGGATAATTATGATGAATCTTTAAAGGAAATTGAAGGTGTTGATATATTCCCAGTTCATTCATTTAAAGAAGTTATCAGTATTGCATTGAAGGATAATGAGGATAATATTATGAAAAATACGGAAGTATTATCAGCAGAAGGTAATAATACTGTAAAAAGATAAAGTATTATTTATTTTTTTTAAAATTAAATTGTAAAAACTTTATAATTAGTTTAATATATTATAAAGGGCGTGAATTGCTAAGATGAAGTTCTTATGATTCACACCTTTTCTATATTAACAGTTTTTATACAATAATTGAAAAAAAGATTGATTATGTGTATACTAGTTAAGTCAAAATAAATAATATATTTCATGTGTGGGGGGAAATGGTATTATGAAAAAATTATATACAATTCCGCTAATTCCATTAAGAGGATTGACTGTTTTTCCTAAAGTAGTAGTACATTTTGATGTTGGTAGAAAGAAATCTACTGCAGCCATTGAACAAGCTATGTTAGATAACCAAGAAATTTTTCTTGTGGGACAGAAGGATTTATTAGTTGAAGAACCAACTAGAGAAGAAGTGTATTCAGTTGGTGTTATTTGTAAAATAAAGCAGATTCTTAAGATTTCTGATAATACTATAAGAGTTCTTGTAGAAGGTATAGAAAGAGCTAAAATAATTGATTATATAGATGATGATGAATATATAAAGGCTTCCGTGGAAAAAATTCGTTCAAATAAGAGAAAAAGTGATGAACTTGAGGCTTATATTAACCTTGTAGATAAGGAATTTATGAACTTATTAAAGCTGACTGAAGGTGGATATAGTGATATGATAAAATCAATTGAGCCAATAGAAAATCCATCAGAATATTTAGATATGGTAGCTTCATATGCAATTACAGAAGAAGAAGTAAAACAGAAAGTCTTAGAATGTCTCGATATAATTGAAAGAGCAGGTATTATTTTAGAAAGGCTTAAACGAGAAGTTTCAATAGCTAAAATACAAAAAGATATTGCTTTAAAGGTAAAAAATAAAGTTTCAAAAGAACAGAAGGAATACTATTTAAGAGAACAGTTAAAAGCCATTCAAGAGGAATTAGGCGAAGGCGATCAAGAAAGAAACGAAATAGAAAAATATGAAGAAAAAATAGAAAAGACAAAGCTTACAAAAGAAGTAAAAGAAAAGCTTAAGTATGAACTTGGCAGATTGAAGAACATGAGTTCATCTTCTGCAGAAGCAAATGTTGTAAAAACATATTTAGACTGGGCTTTAGACATTCCATGGGGAAAATATTCTAAAGAAAGTATTGATGTTAAAAAAGCAAGAGATATTTTAAATAGAGAGCATTATGGACTAGATGATGTCAAAGACAGAATAATAGAATATTTAGCTGTAAAGCAGGTAAGTAAATCTCAAAAAGGACCTATATTGTGTTTAGTAGGGCCTCCAGGTGTAGGTAAGACATCTATTGCAAGGTCTATAGCAAATGCAATGAATAGGAAGTATACAAGAATTTCATTAGGTGGAATGAAAGATGAATCTGAAATAAGAGGACATAGAAGAACTTATGTAGGTGCAATTCCAGGAAGAATAGCATATGCATTAAAAGAAGCAAAAACTATGAATCCACTTATATTATTTGATGAAATTGATAAAATAAGTTCCACATATAAGGGTGAGCCATCAGATGCTCTATTAGAAATTCTAGATAATGAACAAAATAAAGATTTTAGAGATAGTTATTTAGAACTTCCTTTAAATTTGTCAAAAGTAATGTTTATTGCAACTGCAAATACTTTAGATACTATTCCAAGACCTTTATTAGATAGAATGGAAGTTATTGAGGTTTCAGGATATACTTATGAAGAAAAGTATAATATAGCTAAGGATCATTTACTTCCTAAAATATTTAAAGATTTAGGTATTTCATCAGACAATATAACAATAGAAGATGATGCTATCAGATGTGTTATTGAGGGATACACTAGAGAATCAGGTGTGCGTGGGCTTGAAAGAAAGCTTACATCACTTGTAAGAAAAGTTATTGCTCATATGCTCAAAGAAGGAATTCAAGAATATATAGTAAACCGTGATTCTATAGAAGAACTTTTAGGCAAGAAAATATTCAGTATAGATGAAATTGATAAATTTGATAAAGTTGGAGTTGTAAATGGTATGGCATGGACTGCATATGGCGGGGATACATTGCCAATAGAAGCAACTGCAATGAGTGGAAGTGGTAAACTTCAGTTAACTGGAAAATTAGGCGAAGTAATGCAGGAATCAGCTAAAACAGCATATAGTTATGTAAGAGCAAATGCAAGTAAATTTGGAATTGATGAATCATTCTATAAGAAGAAGGATATTCATATACACGCGCCAGAGGGAGCTGTGCCTAAAGATGGACCTTCAGCAGGTGTTACTATGGTTACAGCACTTGTATCAGCATTATCAGGCAGGAAAGTTAAGCATAATGTAGCTATGACAGGAGAAGTTACACTTACAGGAAGAGTCCTTCCAATAGGTGGATTAAAAGAAAAGTCTTTAGCTGCTTTTAGAGCAGGTGTAGATACTATAATAATTCCTAAAGAAAATGAGAAGGATATAGATAAGATACCAAATTCAATAAGAAGCAGCTTGAATATTATTTCTGCTAAAGAAGTGAATGAGGTACTGAAGAATGCATTAATTGGAGAGGATACTAATGAGAATTAAACAATCAGAATTCATTATATCAGCAGTAAAAAGGAATCAATATCCTGTTGATAACAGAGTAGAAATAGCTTTTGTAGGCAGATCAAATGTTGGAAAGAGTTCAATAATAAATTCTATAACAAATAGAAAGAAACTTGCTAAGGTAAGTTCTACACCAGGAAAAACAAGATTAGTAAATTTCTTTTTAATAAATAATGATTTTTATTTAGTTGATTTGCCGGGATATGGATATGCTAAAGTTTCAAAAGCTGAAAAAGACAGCTGGGGAAAAACAATTGAAATGTATCTTACTGGAAGAGATCAATTAAAACGAATCGTACTTTTGGTTGATTCAAGGCATAAGCCAACAGCTGATGATGTGATGATGTATGAATGGGCTAAACATTTTGGATATGATGTTGTAGTTGTTGCAACTAAGAGTGATAAATTGAAAAATTCTGAATTTAAAAAGAATGAAAAAGTAATAAAGGATACTTTAAATTTACAAGAAGGAGATAAATTTTATTTCTTTTCATCTCTTAATAAGAAGGGAATTGATCAATTGATAGATAATTTATTCTTAGAATTTGCAACAGATATTGATTAAATAGATTAAATTAAAGGAAGTAATGAGAAATCATATTAAGGTTTTTCATTGCTTCTTTTAATTTTAAATATAAATATAAAAATTAAAAAAAAGTGTCAAATTGATGTTTGTAGAATAGTATGTAGTATGAAAAAGAAAAAAATATTTCCAAGGAGGAATAAATATGGAGATGAATGATATCCTTAACGGTTTAAATCCATGCGATGATAATAATAGTAGTACTAGTACTGATTCTTCAAGCGATAGCTGCTGTTGCTGTAGCACAAACAACAATAATCAAGCAGGAATTGGAATGAATCAATTAGGTGCTGGATTAGGTGCTGGTTTAGGTACTGGTTTAGGTACTGGATTGGGATGTGGATTTGGTAGTTGGATTTGGATTTTATTAATACTATTCTATTGTGGTTGTGGAAATGGATTTTTAGGTGGATATGGCTGCGGAAATAACTATGGAAATAATGGTGGAAATTCTTGTTGCAATTC
>JBJEJM010000278.1:0-2087 GCA_051878075.1 Clostridium sp.
GTATTGTATGCTAAAATGGTTTTAGAGTTATTTCATATAAAAATTAAGGAGGAAATCTCTATGAAAATTTTAACTGTTATAGGCGCAAGACCACAGTTTATTAAAGCTGCAACAGTATCTAATAAGATAAGAAGAAATGGAAATTCTGAAATATTAGTACATACAGGCCAGCATTATGATAATAATATGTCTGATATTTTCTTTGAAGAATTAGGAATTCCAAAACCAGACTATAATTTAAGCATTGGTTCATCAAATCACGGACATCAAACTGGAAGCATGCTTATAGCACTTGAGGATATATATTTAAAAGAAAAACCTGATATGGTTTTAGTTTACGGTGATACCAACTCTACTCTTGCTGGTTCACTTTGTGCAAGCAAACTTTTAATTCCAGTAGCTCATGTAGAAGCGGGTCTTAGAAGTTTTAATAAAGCTATGCCGGAAGAACAAAATAGAATATTGACAGACCATATTTCTGAACTTCTTTTTACTCCAACATTAACAGCTGTTAATAATTTAAAAGCTGAAAATATAACTAAAGGTGTACATAATGTAGGTGATGTTATGTATGATGCTGTAAACTTATTTAAGGAAAGAGCAAAAGAAGTTTCTACAATAACTAATGATTTAGATTTAGCTCCAGGAAGCTATATTCTTTCAACAATTCACCGTGCTGAAAACACAAACAGCATAGAAAGACTTACTTCAATAATAAGAGCTTTAAGCGAATGTGGAAAGAAAATAATCCTTCCATTACATCCAAGAACTAAAAAATTTATTAAAGAATATGGACTTCATATTGGAGATAATATTCAAATCATAGATCCAGTTGGCTATCTAGAAATGCTTTCACTTCAAGAAAATTCAGCTAAGATAGTTACAGATAGTGGTGGAGTTCAAAAAGAAGCATACTTCCTAAAAAAACCTTGCATAACAATGAGAGATGAAACTGAGTGGGTTGAAACTGTCAATAATGGATGGAATGTAATTGTTGGTAGTGATTCTGATAAGATTAAAGATGCTATCGAAAACTTTAATCCAAATGGTACTCCTGCTTCAGCTTTTGGTAATGGAAATACTTCTGAACTAATTACCGAAATAATTGAAGAGTATCTTAAATAGATAATATTATTTTATAAATTCTAATAAAAATTATTTTTTCATTAAAAATAAATCTGCAGAGATATCATATCTCTACAGATTTATTTTTGCTACATTGAATATCTTTTTTTATTAAAATATTGCTTTTTATTGTTATAGCATGAGAGCTGCATATATCCATACATTCACCACATCTTATGCATTCAGGTGAATTTATATCTTTAGTTATATTTACTCCCATTTTACAATTCTTCTCACACTGCTTACATCCAGTACATTTTTTTCTATCTATACTTAACTGATAAAAACTAACTTTGTTAAATAGTGAATAAAAAGCACCTAACGGACATAAATATTTGCAAAAAGGTCTATAAATTACAATAGATAATAATATAATAGCAGCCAGAATAAATACTTTCCATTTAAACAAAGTCCCAGCTGCCATGCGAAGACTTTCATTCTTAATTAATAAAGGAAATCCCCCTTCTAATGTTCCTGCTGGACAAATAAGTTTACAGAAATATGTTGTCCCACTTCCAAATTCATCACGTATAAATATGGGCATTAAAATTACTAGAAACAACAATACTGCATATTTCAAGTATCTTAATGGATTATCTATCTTTTTTGATATTCTTATTTTAGGAAATGGAATCTTATATATTATATCCTGTATAAATCCAAATGGACATAAAAATCCACATATAAGCCTTCCAAATAAAACTCCAAATAACATTAAAAATCCTAAAACATAAAATGAAATCTTATGTTTTCTACCACTTAATATTGATTGTAATGAGCCTATAGGACAAGACCCAACTGCACCTGGACAGGAATAACAATTTAATACTGGTAAGCATGCCGTCTTTAAATTTCCCTTATAAATCTTTCCCTTCATAAATCCAGCAACATACCCATTCATAATAGCTGCTGCTGCAACTTGTATAAATCTTCTCTTTGTAGAATTCTTCATATTTGTTTAA
>JBJEJM010000279.1:0-9206 GCA_051878075.1 Clostridium sp.
TTTTTTGATTATATGAATTTATATTTATTTTTATTAATTGAATTATGAAATTTTTAATCAATATAAGTTTTATTTAACATAAATATAAAAAGGATATTGTATATAAAGGAAATATCTGTTAACATAATATTGTAAAAATGTAAAAATAATACTTAAATTAAAATAAAAGTAAATAATATACCATTATTTGAAATGTTAATAAAAATATCATGTTCTAATTAATATTTAATGAATTAATAGAAGTTTTGTTGAATATAGTTATATTAGAAAAAATAAATAAGATGAAAATATGGATAAGATTTTTTGGCTGGTATATATACAGTATTAAAATGATTAGCGATTATCCAGAATTTCAAGGAGAAATTTATGAATAGCTGAATGTAAAAATTATATTCAGGACAATAGTGGTAAAACTTAATAATAAAATAATAGAAACATAGGAATACTTGTTAATTTATAAGTAATAAATACTAAATTATAAATCATAAATATATAATTCTTACACTGTGCTTATATAGCGGGATTCATACTTATATATAGAATTGTTTATAGTTTATATGGGAGGTATAAAATTGAGTTTAAAAAGAGGTAGCGGTATTCTTATGCATATTTCATCATTGCCTGGCAGATATGGTATAGGTACTTTTGGTAAAAGTGCATATGAATTTTGTGATTTTTTAGAAAAAGCAGGACAAAGGTACTGGCAGATACTACCGCTTGGTCCTACTAGCTATGGAGATTCTCCGTATCAATCATTTTCAGCTTTTGCTGGAAATCCATATTTTATAGACTTGGATATGTTAGAAGAAGATGGAATGTTGAAAAAGGAAGATTATGAAAGTATAAATTTTGGAGATAATCCTGAAGTAGTTGATTATGGATTGATGTTTAGTGAAAAAAATAAGGTGTTAAGAAAGGCATTTGAAAATTTTAATATAGATGAAGATTTTAAAAAGTTTGTTGCAGAAGAAAGTGAGTGGCTTAATGATTATAGTCTTTTTATGGCTTTAAAATATAAATTGGATTTTACTCCTTGGAATTCATGGGATGAAGAAATAAAATCGCGTGATATAGAAGTTTTAAATAAGTATAGGGATGAATTGAAGGATGAGATTAATTATTGGAATTTTGTTCAGTATGAGTTTTTTAAACAATGGAGAAAATTAAAGAAATATGCAAATGAAAAAAATATAAGGATAATAGGTGATATTCCAATATATTTGGCACAAGATAGTGCTGATGTTTGGAGTAATCCTAAAATATTTTTATTAGATGAAGATACATTTGAACCATTACAGGTTTCAGGATGTCCTCCTGATGCATTTTCAGAAACAGGACAGCTATGGGGAAATCCTATATATGATTGGGACTACTTAGAAAAAACAAATTACAAATGGTGGATTGACAGGATAGAAGCAAGCTTAAAGCTTTATGATATTTTAAGAATAGATCATTTTAGGGGATTTGAAGCATACTGGTCAATTCCTTATGGTGAAAAAACAGCGGAAAATGGAAAATGGGTAAAGGGACCAGGAATAAAGTTATTTGACGCTATTAAAAATAAACTTGGTATGATTGATATTATAGCTGAAGATTTAGGATATCTTACAGAAGAGACACTTGAATTTAAAAAACAAACTGGTTTTCCTGGTATGAAAATAATTCAATTTGCATTTGGTGGTAATAGCAGGAATCCATATCTGCCACATAATTATGAGAGAAATTGTGTGGCATATACAGGAACACATGACAATGATACATTAAGAGGATGGATTGAAGTCACAGGTTCTAAAGAAGAAGTAGAGAAAACAATAGAATATTTTAATCTTACAAAAGAAGAAGGTTATAATTGGGGAATTATAAGAGGAATATGGAGCAGCGTAGCTGACACTTCCATAGGAGTTATGCAGGATTTTTTGAATCTTGGAAATGAAGCAAGAATTAATATGCCTTCAACACTAGCAAATAACTGGAGCTGGAGGGCTAAAGAAGGTGTATTTACAAGTGAATTGGCTAATAGAATTTATAGATTAACTAATATTTATGGAAGGTGTGAGTAATGGTGGATAAACAGAAAATAAAAGACGGCATTGAGAGATACTTAAAGGTAAAACATGGTGTAAAGCTGAAAGATGCTAAAGATTATGAAATATTTAATGCAGTGTCATTAACAATATTAGAGGAGATTGTTGATAACTGGAATGAGACAACTGAAAACTACAGCAGAGGAAGAATGGCATATTATTTATCAGCTGAATATTTAATGGGAAGAGCATTAGGCAACAATCTTATGAATCTTGGTATATATGATGAAGTTAAAGAAGTACTGGCAGAAATGAAGATTGATATGAATAAGATTGAAGAAATAGAAGAAGATGCGGGGCTTGGAAATGGAGGACTTGGAAGATTAGCAGCATGTTTTATTGAATCTTCTGCAACTTTGAATATGCCTTTGATGGGATATGGAATACGTTATAGCAATGGATTATTTAAGCAGAGCATTGAAAATGGATTTCAAACAGAATGTGAAGATACATGGCTAAAATATGGAGAAGTCTGGAGTATAAGAAAAGATGATGAAACACAGATAATCAAATTTTCAGATATGACAGTTAAAGCAGTGCCTTATGATGTTCCGATAATAGGATATAGAACAAAAAATATAAATACATTGAGGTTATGGCAGTGTGAAGCACTAAGGGAATTTGATTTTAATTTATTTAATAATCAGCAGTATATTGAAGCGGTTTCAGCAAGGAATAAAGCAGAAGATATTTCAAGAGTACTATATCCAAATGATACTGCTGAAGCAGGAAAAATATTAAGGCTAAGACAGCAATATTTCTTTTCAAGTGCATCTATGAAAGATATTATTAAAAAATATAAAACTAAATATGGCAGTGATTTTTCAGAATTTACAAAGAACAATGTAGCACAGTTAAATGATACTCACCCAACAATATCTATTCTTGAATTCATAAGAATATTAGTTGATGAAGAAAATGTTGATTTTACAACAGCTTTGAATATAGCAAAAGAATTTTTTGCATATACAAATCATACAATACTTGCTGAAGCATTAGAAAAATGGGATATAAGACTTATAGACAGACTATTCCCAAGGATTCTTCAAATCGCATATGCAGTAGATGATGCGTTAATGAATGAATTAAGGCAAAAAGGGTATGATGAGGGATCTATATGGAATTTCAGAATTGTTGCTAATGATCAGATGAGAATGGCTAATTTAGCTATATATGTAGGAAGAGCAGTTAATGGTGTTGCAGCACTTCATACAGAAATTTTGAAGAAGCATGAATTAAATAACTGGTATAATTTATATCCTAATAAATTCCAAAATAAAACTAATGGAATAACTCCAAGAAGATGGCTTAGACTATGTAATTCAGAATTATCAGAACTTATTACAGAATTGCTTGGAACTGAGGAATGGGTGAAAAATTTAGATTTATTAAAGGGTCTTGAAAAGTTTAAGGATGATGATAAGGTACTTGAAAGACTTATGGATATAAAGCATGAAAAGAAAATTCAGCTTGCTGACTATATTAAGCAGGAAGAGGGAATTATCGTAGATCCAGATTCTTTCTTTGATATTCAAATAAAGAGACTTCATGAATATAAGAGACAATTATTAAATGCATTATATATACTCGACTTATATTACAGAGTGAAAGAAAATCCAGATTTAGATATACCTAAAACTACATTTATATTTGGAGCTAAGGCATTTCCAGGATATAGAAGAGCTAAAGGTATAGTTAAATTTATAAATGAAATAGCAAGATTAATTGATAGTGATGAACAAGCATCTAAGAAAATAAAAGTTGTGTTTGTGCATAATTATAGAGTATCCTATGCACAGAAACTATTTCCAGGTTCTGATTTATCTAAACAGATATCAACAGCTGGAAAAGAAGCATCTGGAACAGGTAATATGAAGTTTATGTTAAATGCAACTCCTACCTTTGGTACTTATGATGGAGCAAATATTGAAATTGTTCAGGCCAGTGGAGAAGAAAATAATTATATATTTGGTCTTAGAGTGGAAGATATAGAAAAGATAAAACATAGTTATGATCCTAAAGCATATTATAGAGATAATCCATCAATTAAAAGGGCTGTAGATACATTAATTAATGGCACATTAGATGATGGAAGGACAGGATATTTTGAAGATATCTATAATGCTTTGCTTGAAGAAAGAGATCAGTATTATGTATTAGCTGATTTTGAATCATTTAAGCAGGCAGAAGATAGAGTCTTTGAAGATTATAAAGATAAGAAAAAATGGGCTAAAAAGTGCCTTGCAAATCTTGCAAATGCAGGACAATTTTCAAGTGATAGAACTATAAAGCAGTATGCAGATGAAATATGGGATATAAGACCTAATAAAGTTCAATAAATTATAATAAGGCATAAATTAAGACTTATAGAGTAGCAGTGCTATTTCTATAGGTCTTATTTTAATTGGAAGTAAAATGTTAAATAGTGAAATCAATAACAAGTTTACATTTGAAATTAATTAAGCTATTATTATTTTATGGGAAAGAAAATTGAATTATAGCCACGTAATGCTAATTTATTAGATTGAAGAGGGGTCATAAGTTATGAAAAAAATAGTTGTATTAGATGGAAAGACTCTTGGAAATGTAGATTATATTAAACTAAATGAATTTGGACAGGTAGTTTACTATGATATGACATATAAAAACCAGATTTCAGAAAGAATCGAAGATGCAGATATCGTTCTTACAAATAAGGTAGAATTAAAAGAATGTGACTTAAAAAATGCAAAAAAGTTAAAGCTTATTTGTGAAATGGCAACAGGGTATAATAATATAGATATTAATTATGCAAGAAAGAAGAACATAGCTGTAACAAATGTAGCTGGATATTCAACAAATACTGTTGCACAACACACTTTTGCCATGTTGCTTCACTTATATGATAATATAAGTTATTTTGATAGATTTGTTAAGAGTGGAGAGTATTCAAAAAGTGATATGTTTACTAACCTTGATGTTACTTATAAAGATTTATGTGGAAAGGTATGGGGGATAATTGGACTTGGAGCTATAGGAAAGAGGGTTGCCAAGATTGCTCAGGCCTTTGGAGCGAGGGTTGTATATTATTCAACAAGTGGTCAAAATGTAAATCCAGACTATGCAAGAGTGAGTTTTGAAAAGTTATTGGAGGAATGTGATGTTATATCTATTCATGCTCCATTAAATGAAAAGACAAAAGGTATTATAAATTACGAAGCATTATCAAAAATGAAAAAAGATGCAGTTATTATTAATGTAGGAAGAGGTCCAATAGTGGTTGATTCTGATCTTGCAAGAGCCATTGACGAAGAAATTATAGGTGGCGCAGCACTTGATGTATTTGAAGTTGAACCATTACCAAAAGATAGTCCGCTTCTTAATGTAAAAAATAAAGAGAAACTTTTAATGACACCTCATGTTGCATGGGCAAGTGAAGAAGCAAGAAAAAGACTCTTTGACGATTTATTAGAAAATATTAGTGCTTTTAATAGAGGTGAAAAAAGAAATAGAGTAGATTAAACTTGGGTTTAATATAAGATATTTAAAAGACTATAACAAAGAAAAGAGGAAGAACGTATGAAATATGCATTAGATGTACACACACATACAATAGCAAGTGGTCATGCTTATTCTACTTTAATGGAGAATGCTAAAGCAGCAAGCGAAAAAGGAATAAAAGTACTAGGAACAACAGAACATGGATGCACAATGCCAAATGCTCCTCATATATGGTATTTTAATAATTACAAAGTACTACCAAGGGAAATGTATGGTGTTACTATGCTTTATGGCGTAGAGGCAAATATAATAGATTATGATGGAAATCTTGATATTGATGATAAGTCTTTAGAAAAGCTTGATATAGTTATAGGAAGTATTCATGAACCAGTTTATGATGTTGGAAGTGTAGAGGAAAATACGGGTGCCTTTATTAATGCTATAAAAAGTGGGAAAATAGATATAATAGGGCATCTTGGAAACCCTAATGTACCAGTTGATTTTATTCCAATAATTAAATGTGCTAAAGAAAATAATATCCTTATTGAGATAAATAATAGTTCATTAACTACATCAAGAGTTGGAAGTCTCGGAAATTGTACGAAGATTGCTCAATTATGCAAAGAAAATGGTAATATGATAGTTATAAATAGTGATGCACATTTCTGTACTAAGATAGGTGAATTTTCAGAAGCAATTAAAATGCTTGAATCAATAGATTTTCCAGAAAATAAAATTATAAATACTAATCCTGATATGTTATTAGATATTCTTAGAAAAAAAGGCAGATCACTTTAAGTTAAAAGTAAAGTTCAGCTTGTAAAATGTATATTTGCAAAGCTGAACTTTATTATTTTTAAGGACTTATGTCTGTAAAGAATATGTTAGTAATTATTATAAGGAATAGATTTTAATTAAAAAACTTTTGAGAAGTTTTGGTTTTATTAATCTTATTTACTTCAATAAAAAATATTTTGAATAAATAAAAATAGCCCCTTTATTAATTCCAATATTTGGTATAATATTATGGGGGTGAAAAGAAGCATGGAATTAGAAAAGGGTAATCATCACAAAATAATAATAATAGTACTAGCTGCCATAGGGGGAGCTATAATAGCCATCTATTTAGGTATAGCAATATTTTTTATTAATAGGTTTTATCCTGGTTCTACTATTAATTGTGTTAATGTTTCAGGGAAAACAGTAGAAGAGGCAGATGATGAATTATTCAATAAAACTAAGGTTTATAAATTAGATATTAAGGGGAGAAATGGATTTAATGAATCAATAGAAGGCAGTGATATACAATTAACTTATAATGATAATAAAATGATACAAGAATTTAAGGACTCTCAAAATCCATTCAAATGGATCTGTTCAGCATTTAGCAGCAATGATTATAAAAATTTAGATATGTTTTCTTTCAATTCTGATGATTTAGAGAAAAAAATAGATAATCTTTCATGTTTTAATATTGATAATATAGAAGAGCCTAAAAATCCTATTCTACAATATGAAAATGGTCAATATACTGTATTAAAAGAGTCCTATGGAAATAAAGTTGATAAGGAAAAATTATATCAGGTTATAACTGATGCAATAGAAAGTGGAAAAAGCGTTATTGACATAGAAGAAAATGAATGCTATGAAAATCCTAGATTCACATCTGAATCTACTGAGATAATAGAAGCAAAAGATAATTTAAATAAATATGTTTCATCTAAAATTACTTATAGTATTGGGGATAAGGAAGAAGTTTTAGATGGAGATGAGATAAGAAATTTTATTGATGTAGATAAAGATTATAATGTCAGTATCAATGAAAAGAAAGTGAAAGAATATGTTATAAACATTTTGTGTGGAAAGTATAATACTGTTGGGATAAAGAGACAATTTAAAACAACATATGGTAATAATATATCTATAGTTGGAGGAGATTATGGAAGAAGAATTGATGTTTCAAAGGAAGTACAGTATTTATTAGATGCAATAACTAATGGCAAAACCGATACGAGAGAACCTGAATATTCCCAAGTACCATTTTGCAGTGGAAGTAATGACATAGGAAATACTTATGTAGAGGTTAGTTTATCGGGCCAGCATTTATGGTTTTATAAAAATGGAGAACTTATCACTGAAGGGGCTATTGTCTCAGGAAATGTAAGCAATGGATGCGGTACTCCAGGTGGTGTATATAAACTAGATTATAAGGAGAGAAATGCAACACTCAAGGGAGAGGGATATAGTACTCCAGTAAGTTTTTGGATGCCGTTTAATGGTGGAATAGGAATTCATGATGCAACATGGAGAGGCAGTTTTGGAGGAAATATATATGCTTATAGTGGTTCACATGGATGTGTAAATGCTCCTTATTCTTTAGCAAAAACTATATTTAATAATATTGAAGATGGCACCCCTGTTGTATGCTATTATTAATAATTAATTTAGTATTAAAAAATAAATAAAAAAATCTAAGTCAGATATATCAATATGTCTGACTTTCTATTAGAAAAAATTATAGAATTTTAATGAATGAATTTAATTATTCAAAGAAATGAGTTTGATAGGTAGTTTATGTTTGTAAAAGTATCTTTAAAAACTTTAATTTTAATCTTAACTGAAATGCAGCATTAGAAATATAAATATTAATATATGAAAAAATAGGGAATTAACAAAAATATCATGAATTCATATAGTATAAATAAAGATTATATTTTAATAACATAAGAGAGATTTGAAGTTTTTAGCATAGACTTAGTATTAACTCTTAAGTGAAAAACCAAGGTTTACATTGATATATTAAAAATATCTAGTGATGAGAAAGGAGGAGAACACTGTAAAACGGATGCTTTATAGTAACAGAAGTTACTGTAATATTAAACAACATTAATAAATATGAAAGTTAATTATTAATGTAGATTATATTTTACATGTTTTTCAGTAATGATGGATATGGGGAAAAGTGATGACAACCTGTTTTATAATAATAAAGATAATACAGATGAGAAATCTAATGAAAGTAAAACCAATATTAAAGATATGCCTGAACTTATGAAAAGTTTGAATGTATTAAATGTAGGATATACGGGATTAACAATTGTACTTATAGCAGTTATCATTAATATGAAATATATGCAGTGGAGCAGGGTACAGTTACTAGACAATATATATGATACAAATTTTGCTCAAGAGATGGAAGATTTAACTGAAGCACCTAAACTGACAAATAGATTATATTTAATAAGTACAGTAATGTTTATATCGATTATATATGATGCATATATAACTCAAATTTCATTGGATGAGTCAGAAAGAGATGAAAAAGAAATTGAAAATGCATGGAAAAATTATGTTGCAATTATTTTGATTTTTACAGGTTCAGTAATTAATTTCTCAGTGTTGAATAATCCTAAAAACCAAACATAGATTTATATGAAATTACAATATCACTTTGATTAATTGTTAATCTAAGGTGATTATCTTAATAAAAGACTTAATAAAAAATCTGTAAGATGATAAAATACTAAAAAGTTTAAAAAATAGTTTATAAAATAGTTGACACATTTTAAATCAAATGATATACTAAATAAGTCGCTTGAGGGTGACAGAAAAAGCAGCAAAGCTGCGAAAGAAAATGGTCTT
>JBJEJM010000280.1:0-1218 GCA_051878075.1 Clostridium sp.
ATTGTGTCCACAGATGTCTCCAATTCATTTTAATATAATACAGGAGGCAGCCAGAGCATCAGGATATAATATTGAAGTACTGCCATCTATAGATCACAAGGCAATTGAAGAAGGATTAAAATATGTAAACAATGATGCATGCTATCCTTCAATAATAGTAGTAGGACAAATGATTGAAGCATTAAAGTCAGGTAAATATGATGTAAATAATACTTCTGTTATAATGAGCCAGACTGGCGGTGGATGCAGGGCAACAAATTATATTGGTTTCTTAAAGCTGGCACTCAAAGAGGCAGGCTTTGGTCAGGTTCCTATCATATCATTAAATGCAGTAGGACTTGGTGAACAGCCAGGATTTAAGATTACTCCTAAAATGATTAACAGATGTCTTATGGCTCTTGTTTATGGTGATTTATTAATGAGGGTATTATATAGGACAAGACCTTATGAAAAAGTAAAAAATTCTGCAAGTAAGCTTTATGAAAAATGGAATGAAGCTGCAAAGAGAAATGTAAGAAATGGAAGCAGGAGAGAATTTTCAAGAAATGTGAAAGCAATAATCAAGGAGTTTGATGAGTTAGAACTTTTAGATATAAAGAAGCCTAAGGTTGGGGTTGTTGGAGAGATACTGGTCAAGTTTCATCCAACAGCAAATAATGATATAGTTGGTACATTAGAGCGTGAAGGAGCAGAAGCAGTAGTTCCAGATCTGCTTGATTTCTTCTTCTATTCTGCTTTTGATGAAGATTTTAAAGCAAAATATTTAGGTGGCAAAAAACTTAAAAGAAATCTTTATAATTGTGCAATAGCATTTATGGAATCATATAGAAATACTATGAGAAAATATCTTGCAAAGAGCAGAAGATTTTCCAGCCCTAAACATATAAAGGATTTAGCAGCTATGGCATCTCCAATACTTTCTTTAGGAAATCAGACAGGGGAGGGATGGTTCCTTACTGCTGAAATGATTGAACTTATTGAAAGCGGTACAAAAAATGTTGTGTGTCTACAGCCATTTGCATGTCTTCCTAACCATGTTACTGGGAAGGGAATGATAAAGACACTTAAGGAGAGGTATTCAGATTCTAATATAGTAGCCATAGATTATGATCCAGGTGCATCAAATGTAAATCAATTAAATAGAATAAAACTTATGCTTTCAGTAGCATTTAAAAATCTTGATAAAGAAACAGAACTTCATTATAAAGAAGCAGAAGT
>JBJEJM010000280.1:1318-9176 GCA_051878075.1 Clostridium sp.
ATTATGTTATAATAGTTAAAAATGAAATACATAGGAGTTATTATTATGTTATAATATTTTATCGAAGTATACATTAAATTAAATATAGAGACAGGCCATTATTTTTTATGATTAAATTGGAGGAGTAAAGGTGACAAAAAGTAAAAAAAATAGTGCTAATAAAAGTAAAAAAAAGTTTAAACCATTAGTTTTTTTTCTGGCTATTATTTATATAGTAGTTTTTTTAGGGATAACAACACCACTTGTATTACTATTTGGCCCTTATGAAAATACGAGAAAAACACTTATAAATACGATTTTAGCTACAAGACATGCATATTGGATTACAGATAACATATCACAGGAAACATTAAATAGACTTTTAGGAATAACAGAAACAACATCAGATAGTGAAAACAATTCTGAAGATGAAAGTGTAAAACAGGATATGGATAAGGTAGAGGTAAAATACACAAGTGGAACTGAAATAGAAAGATATGATATAGAAACTGATAGATATAAGGGATATGTTCTTGAAATTAAAAATCCACGAAGTATCAAAGTAGCAATGACTAAGTATGTAGGAAAACTTGGCCAGAAAACAAGTGAAATGGCAGAAGAACATAATGCAGTTGCAGCTATAAATGGAGGAGCATTTCTTGATAAATCAAGTGATGGGACTGAATATGCAGGTACAGGAGCTATACCTGGAGGATTTGTTATTTCAAATGGGAAGGTTATATATCCTATAACTAATGTTGACAAGGATAAAGAAGAAAATGTAATTGCATTTACAAAATCAGGTAAACTTATAGTGGGGGATCATTCCTTAAAAGAACTTGAAGAGATGGATGTAGCAGAGGCTATGTGTTTCAGAAAACCCACTCTTATAATAAATGGAGAAAGACAAATAAAAGATAAAACATTGGAAGGGCTTAATCCCAGAACAGCAGTAGGACAAAAAGCTGATGGAACAGTAATATTTCTTGTAATTGATGGAAGAAAGATTACTGCGCCAGGTGCAAGTCCTTATGATGTTCAGGAAATTATGATGGCAAGGGGAGCAGTAAATGCAGGAGCACTTGATGGTGGATATTCTTCAACAATGTATTATAAAGGAGAAGTAATTAATTCACCTAATGCTTGGAATGGAGAAAGAAGTGTTGCAACTGCATTTTATGTAGAATAAGATCTATTAATTTAGAACTAATAATTGAAAATTGATAGTTATGGATGATATAATAAAGAATTTTTAAAATATATGATAATTTTAATAGATATCTGAGTTACAATTATCAGTTTTCAATTTTTAATTAGATTATGAAAGGATTTAATTAAATGAAAAATTTATTAAGAATAGTAATCTGGACATTAGCAGCATTAATAATACAGCATGGAGCGTTTTTATATCTGGAGAATGTATATTTAGCCACTGATTATGAAATAAAAGCTGAAAAGGTTGAAGATGAAAATGACAAGCCTGAAGAAAAAGAAGAAATAATGATTAAAGATGGGGTAGAAAATTTAGCTTTATCACATAATGGAAGATTTGTTGCCTATATGGACAATGGCAGACTAAAGATTTTTGATTCACAGGAAAATAAGGAGAATGAATTTACTCCTGATAACAAAGGAGAAGTGGTATTTTATAAATGGCTTACTGAAGGAAATAACATGATGGTTATTCAAAAGGTAATCAAAAATGGATACTTATACTATGAACCTATATCATATGAAGCAAAGAAGAATATAGCGGCTAATGTTGTAGATTTCGATTATAATGAACTAAGAATTCCAGTAAAAAGTGAAGATGAATTTATTGAAAATATGGAATTTTCAACAGCAACAAGTACCTTTTATATAAAAATCAAAAAAGGTAATGGAAGAAGTGATCTATATTCATGGAATATAATGAATCAATTAGATTGTGTAAGAACTGATAAATATATTGGAGATATAGTAGTTCCAACTACAAATAGCAATTGTGTAATGGAAATGGGTGATGATGTTACTATTTTAGGAAGTTCTGATAATATTAAAATACCAGGTGTTACTAAAGCCAGGGTGCTTGGAGCTGATATAAATGATTATGTATATTTTGGGGAAGAATGTGATGGATATATTACAAAGATATGCTATTCTATGTTAAGCGACGAACAGTTAAAGTGGAATGTATTGACTCTTTCTAAAGCTGTTGAGAAAAATGATATATGTATTGATTATTCAGGAAAGATATATATAGATGATAGGAATAATAATTTAGTTACAGAACTTACAAGTGGGAAAACAATAAAATATGACGGAGAATTTGTTCAGGTTTATTCAGATGGGATTATATCAAGAGTAGGAAATAGACTTATTAAAAATCAGCTTGAACCTAAAAATTTATCAAATCAGAATAATAAAACAATTAAATAAATTCAACTTCATACAAATATAAAAAATATGTATACAAGCTACAATATTTACAAAATAATATAAAAAAGTTAAAAATAAAACAAAAAGCATTAAATTAATAGTTTCCAATTGTTAATTTAATGCTTTTTTTATTATTTGTTTAAATAAATTAAATAAATTTATTGATAAAATATATATCTATATAGTAGAATTGATATGGAAAATATAATTTGAGGGGGATTTTTGAGAAAATGAATTGATATATAATCTGAATGTTCAGACTTATAAATAAAAAATTAAAAATAATTATTAAATTAAATGTTGTAAAGAAAGAGGAGAGGATATAGGGAGTTTTTTAATAAATACATTGAGAAGAAATATAAGATTTCATTATAATAAGATATCTTTATATAAATTAACATGCATATAAATATGGTGTTAATAATGGGAAGATTAATAAAAATAATATACTAGTATTCAGTAATATTTAAATTGGACAAGTTATTTCTTCTGTGTCAATGAGAATTTAATAAAAAATATATTTATAAGTAAAAAATTATTATATTAATTTATGGATTAAGAGGTATATATGAATAGTGATAAGGTTATTAATATTAAAAATATTATAGTTGTAATTTGTATAATACTATCAATAATTGCAAGAGTTACGCTGAATGTTATATGTAGTGTGCCTAATATAGCAAGTGTAGTATTAGTGGGAACTGGTTTAATTACATTACCAGTAGCTATTATAGCTATATGGAAAAAAGTAAATCCTAAAATAGTTATGTGCTTTTTATGTTTATCTTTGTTATTGTTTATTTTTGTAATGATGAGTACAGATCCCAATTTAGCCAATTATTGTGTAACATTTTATATAATGTTTCTAGCAGTGCTTTATGAAGATATAAGAGCTACAATTATTGTAGGATTTGGAAGTGTTACATGGATTGTTTATTTTTTCTTAAAATATAAAGAATCATTATTTAAGAATTTCGATATCATAGAAAATTTACCATTTTTAGTTATATATATAGTATTTGGAATGTTGTTATTCTGCATTTTAGGATATTTAACAGAAAAGACATATAAGCAACTAGAAGAGTCACTTGATAGTGCAGCTAAAAGTGAAGAAAAAAGTAAAAAAATATTAGAGAGAACAAAACAAAATTCTATAGATTTAGATAAAAATAATAGTGATGTAAAACAATCAATAATATCTACAAATGATCTTTCACAGCAGATGCTGGAAGTAAGTGAACAAGTAGCTGATAGAGCGAATAATCAGGTTACTCTTGTAAATGAAATGAGAACACGAATTAATGATGGAGTTAATGAAATTTCACATGTAAAAGAATCGAGCAGACAAGTAACAGACTTATCAAACTTAACAAATGAAATTGTTAATGAAGGAGTAAAAAAAGTAAATATATTATATAATAATGTATTAAATATTAATAATAATATTGAAGAAGTTGTGGGAGTAATGAATACTGTTTCAGAAATGAATTCACAAATTGGAAATATTTTAGGAACTTTAGATGAAATTACTGAACAGACAAATTTATTAGCATTGAATGCATCTATAGAAGCATCAAGAGCAGGTGAATCAGGAAAAGGATTTGCAGTTGTAGCTGAAGAAGTAAGGGTTTTAGCTGAGAATTCAAGAAAATTCACATCTCAAATAGATGATATATTAGGAAAATTTTCTGAAATTATTAAAGATGCTACAATACAAGTAATGAATGAAAAAGATGCAATAAATGAATGTGACAGAAGATCAAAAGAAGTTATGGATCTATTTGGAACAATAAGAGAAAATACTAATGGAATATTAGATAAGTCTACTAATGTTGATATAAAAACTAATACATTAGAAGAATACTTAAAAGAAACATTAAAAGGAATGAATAATGTAAATGATGATGTAGAAAATACAGCAGCATTTATGGAAGAAATATCTGCAAATATAAGTAATATGACAGTTAATATTGAAGAGATATCAAAGCGATATGATACTATTGATAATATAACAAAAGACATGAATAATATTGTTCAGGAAATTCAATAAACATATTATTAAATATTTATATTAGTCTAATACTTAGACAACCTTTACTCAGTTTATGAGTATAAAAAGATAAACAAAAGTGCATTCTAATCTTGAGGTGATAGAAGTGGATAATAATAAAAATAGAATGCATGATAGACCTAAATCTAATGCAGAAAGAAGAAAAATGGAGCCAAAACATAATTCAGATTTAGGAATTATAGATGGAAAAAAGATAGGTGCACCATCTCATAAAGAAAAAGATCATTTTTAAATTTAATGTCAAAGCTATATTAAGTTAATTAATATAGTTTTGGCATTTTTTATTTTATTAAAATAAAACTAGTTAATATATGTAAATGCATAATTATTTTGCATATAAATGAATTATTTGCAATAAAAAACATAATATGATAAAATATCGACAAATAGGAATTATGGGAGGAGTAAGTATGGAGAAGAAAAATGGAATAGCATATGACTTTAAAAAGGGTACGTCAAATAAAGAAGTTGCAGTTGTTTTTGTGCCTGGATCAGGATGTACAAGAAGAATATTTGATGAAATAGTAGAATTAATGGAGTTTGATTGTTATGCTATTGATTTGCCAGGACATGGGAATTCAGAAGCAACAGGTTATTCTTATGAGAATTATGTTAATAGTGTTGCTGAATTTGTGTCAGATCTTAAGAATGTGATAATAGTTGGACATTCATTAGGGGGAACAATATGTATTGGAGTTGCTGCTAAAAATATACCATCAGTAAAAGGATGTGTCTTAATCAGTTGTGGAGCAAGCTATCCAAAGTTAAATAAAGATTTTATGAAGGGTGTTCATGAAGGAAATCCAGATCCGGACTATGTATTTAAAGCAGCTGGAGGGTCAGAAGATGTAGTAAAAAAAGCAATGTTAGCATTTGACTCTAGATTAGATGTTTTGTTAAAAGATTTTTTGATAGATGAAGTTGTTAATGTTGAGGAGAGATTAGAGCAAATAAAAGTGCCTACTCAAATTTTTGCTGGAGATGAAGAAATATTAGCCTTAGTAGAATATTCGGAGTTTATACATAAAAAAATAAAAAATTCTAAATTGATTATATATCCAGGTCAAAAACATCTTCTTTTTTTGAATGCAAAAGATAAGACTGTTGAGATTATTAATGAATTAGTTGAGATAGTAAAATAATAAGTCTAAAAGAATAATATATTATATGTAATTTATTTTAAAATTAAAGTGAATTAATAAATTGATATAGAGTTTAATAGTTTAATGATATTCTTTCATTAAATAAATATAAATATTGAAAAAAATATCATATAATAGTAAAATGATTGTAAACAATATAATGAAATTCAGGGAAATTAAAGAAAAAATAACATATGATTTTTAGAATAGCATATCTGATAAAGAATTTCGAATTGTTTTGAGAAATGTTCAGGTAGTACAAAAGAATAATTAATTAAACAATAGAATTAATAAGATATGATTAATATAATAGTGACTTGTTATAGATATATAGATTTAAAAAATGATTATTCCTTTGGAACTCTTATGTTATTGGAATTGTAGAATTTGTATCAAATCTTAAAATATAATAATAGTTAAATATTCATTAGTATTGTTTACAAATTTATAGTCAGTAAATAGGGAGGATCTTATGCCAGTTAGAATTAAGGATTCTGTAATAGTTACAGGAAGTAAGATGATAGGAAATGATTATTATATTAATTATTTTAAAGAGAGGGATAAAGATATAGAAGAGTTTTTAGTAAATACTCTTGGGAGAAATACTAGATATCACTGTGATGGAATAACTGAAAATACTCTAACTCTTGCTTCTAAAGCAGTTGATAAGCTTTTAGATAAGCAAGGGATATTAGGAAAAGACATAGACTTAATAATTTTTTGTAGTCAATTTCCAGAATTTACTATGCCTATGCAGGCATGTATGATACATAATCACATAAATGGTAAAAAGGAATGCTTTACTTTAGATGTAAATGCAAATTGTTTAGGAATGTTAAGAGGATTGGATGTTGCTAACAGATATTTAAATGATAAAAATGGTGAAATGATTAGAGCATTATTAATAGGTTCTGATTACATGAGTGTTCACACAAAAGAAGAGGGTATAGAACCTTATGTAAGTTTTTCAGACGGAGCATGTGTACTTCTTTTAGAATATACAAATGATGAAAAAAAAGGTGTTATAGGAACAGCAAGTAGAACTATATCAGAAAATGCTTATTATTGTATGTTTCCTGAATGCGGAATGTCTGGTATATCAAATTACCTCGGAAGTTCAGTAAAAACATCATGGAGTAATCCAAATGCTGAACCAGTTATTAATAATATTAAGGATGCCTTAGATGAAGTATTAATAAAGCATAATTTAAAGGTTGAAGATATAGATTGGTACTGTGGATCACAGTTTAGTATATCAGTTTTTAATGCAATACGTGAAAAGTGTGGTATTTCAATGGATAAAGGCATTTATGTAGGAGATAAATATGGATATACTGGAACTAGTTCACCTTTTTTTGCATACACTGAGGGGGTGAATAATGGAAAAATTAAAGAGGGAGATTTGGTGTTTTTCACAACTGTTGGAACAGGAGATTCAATATCTTCAATGTTAATGAGAGTTTAGAATATTTATTAAAATAATATAATATTTTAGAATAAAAGTTATAAAAAAATGATAAGTAAAAATTTTAGAAAATGAGGGGTATACATATGAATAATTATAAGGTTATTAATATAAAAAATATTATAGTATTGATTTCTATAATTGGATCAGTATTAACAAGAGTGATATTGAATTTTGTATTTAAGGTACCTAGCATAGCAAGTATATTACTATTAATAGTTGCAGTAATTACAATACCTTTAGCAGCAATAGGTATATTGAAGAAAGTAAATCCTAAAATAGTAATGTATTTTTTATGTTTATCAATGATTTTATATACATTTGTAATGACAAGTACAAATCATAATTTAGCAAATTATTGTGTGATTTTTTACGGGATGTTTGTAGCAGTACTTTATGAAGATATAAGATCTATAATAATAGTAGGTGTTGGCAGTGTTTTTCTGACTATATACTTTTTTATCGAATTTAAAAAAGATATATTTCAAAATTTTGATTTAATGTCAAATTTACCATTTTTGGTTTTGTATATTATATTAGGAATGATACTTTTTTCTATTCTAAGTTATTTAACAAAAAATGTAAATCAAAAATTAGAAATATCACTTAACAATGCAGCTAAAAGTGAAGAAAAAAATAACATAATATTAGAAAGAACAAAACAAAACTCTATAGAATTAGATAAAAATAATAGTGATGTAAAAGAATCAATAATTTCTACAAATGAACTTTCTAAGCAGATGCTGGAAGTAAGTGAACAGGTAGCTGATAAAGCAAATAATC
>JBJEJM010000281.1:0-2069 GCA_051878075.1 Clostridium sp.
TTTATAAATCTCTTTAAAGTATCAAGACCATAATTAAATTCATGATTTCCTAATGTTTCTGTATCATATTTCATTGCTCCCATAACTTTTGATAAAGGATAAACTGATGTCTTATCTATCATATTGTAATAATACACAAGTGGTGTTCCCTGTATTATATCACCGTTATCAATAAGCATTACATTTGGATTAGTTTCTCTTAAATTCTTAACATATGTTGACACCTTTGCTAATCCAAGACCCTTTGATGGTTCTGAATTTGATGAATAATCAAAATTTAATACATGACCATGAATATCTGAAGTAGCCACTATAGATATTGCTGAATTTGAAGAAGATTTCTTATTTATAATTCTGTCATTCAAATTAACAGTAATTTTCTTATTAGCTCTTACATCTTCCAATAAAGCATCCCTTACAAGAATATATGAATCAACGTATGTTCTTTTTATATCATCTTCTAAGAATTCTGTAAAATTATCGCCTCCAGTTGCAAGGAAATCTGGTGCTGCAACTTTAACTATATCAGTATCTTTTATTTCTGAATTATCCTTTTCCCTTACTACTTTTGTGACTCTCTCTCCCTGAACTTCCTGCTTAATTATATTTCCATTTGAGTCCATAACTGGCTTTACATATGACTGTTTTGTACTATCATATGTTATCTTTATTCCTGAAACCTGAAGACCCTTTCCTGTATTATCTGCAAGTCCCTGTTCTATAAGTTTCTTCAGCTGGGCTCCATTCATTTCTACTGTTGTAACTGTATTATCAAAAGGCATAAGCTTAAATATAGTTCCTACTGTAATATCTCCTTTTGGTACAGAAGCCAGTCTTATTCCTCCATTGTTTACTATTCCTATATCAGCACCTTTCTTATTCTTTACTACATCTGCCATCCAGTTTCCAAGTTCTGATTCACCAAATGGCTTGCATTTCTGGTTTTTTGAATAAGAAACATCATCATATCCTATAACTTCGTCAAATTGGCTTCCAATTTCTTTATAAGCTTCATCTGTTATTGATACAGATTCTGGATCCAATTTTGTAGATGAATTAACTTTCACAGCATTCCAGTTACTTCCTTTAGATGAAAATGACTCTATTTTATTATTTTCATCCAAATTTATTTTAAGATTTATATATCCCTTTCCTGCATTGCATGCATTTAAAACTGGAATGCTTTTTCCTGTTAAATCTGATACTACTCCATCATAAATACTATGGCTATGTCCTCCAAATACAGCATCTACATTTCCATTTAAATTAGCTGCAAGATTATTTAATGAATCTCCTCCGTCGTGTACAAGAGCAATTACCACATCTACATTATTATTATTTTTTATTTCATCTGCACACTTATTTATTTCATTTGTAAGATCTTTTACTTCATAATCTGCTATATTGGCTGGAAGTACTATTGATTTCACATCATTTAATATTCCTCCAATAACTGCAATACTTATTCCATTCTTTTCTATTATTTTATATGGAGCATATTTTCTTTCATTGCTTCCCTTTTTATATAAATTTGAACATACAATAGAATATCCAGCATCTTTCATTGTCTTGGTGTCTATTGTATCCAACCCCCAGTCAAATTCATGATTTCCTATTGTTGTCACTTCCATTCCTAAATTAGAAAGTAATTTCTGCACAGGCACACCGTATAATACATTTGAAACAGGAGTACCCTGATATAAATCTCCTCCTCCAATGATTAATGTATTTTCATTGGCTTCCTTTACAGATTTTATCTTTTCTGCAAGAGCTGCACCTATATAAAGTTCATCTTTTGAATCTTTTAACTGTCCATGAAAATCTGTTATTTCTATTATATTTAATTCTTTACCACTCTTTTCAGACGGTGAATTATTGTTATCTTCTTTCAAATCTGCGTTTACTGCTGAAGGCGTAGACTCATTATATATGTAACTTCCTTCACTCTGCATTTTAATCTGACTTTGATAATCCTCTTTATTATTAAAGGATTCTGCATATACTGGTTTTATTAAACCTGACCATGAAACATTTAATACAAGCAGTAATGCCACTAATAAAAAGCTTAA
>JBJEJM010000282.1:0-2047 GCA_051878075.1 Clostridium sp.
GAAGAATTTCAAGTATATAAAAATAGAAAATAAACATATTGAAAAATACGCAGAGAAAAAGACATTGAATTTTGCTTTAAAGTAATATTATAAATTACGTCAATAGCAAATAAAATAAAATAATATGCGAAGATATATTTCTTATAAAGAAGAATATTCATAAAAAGTTCCAAATACATAAAATTTAAAAATAATATAATCAAACTTGAAGGTAATTTAAATTAATAATTATAAAAATTAAATAGAATTATTTTGAATTTCGCTGTATTTTGTAAAAGTTAAACTTGTGTTTTTGTTTTAAGATATTTAGTAAATCACCCTATATCAGCTGTACTATTAAGTTTGAGTAATATATAGCCTTATGATATAATTAATAATTAAAAGATTTGCAATGACTAATTTAATAAGATTGTATTAAATAATAAAATAATTGCATTCTGCACTTATATAGAAATATTGAAAAGGATGTGGCTGAAAGAGATATGAGTTCAGTAAAATTTACATTGACACGTGAAATAAGAAATGAAATTTCAGAATACATAGATAATGCATTTATAGATGAAACATTAAAAGAAACTATAAATTATATAAAGACTACAGGAAAAGTTGAAATTGATGATTCATTTTATGATGAAGAAGATCCAGATTCACGAGTACAGCTAATAGATAAAGGTCCTTTCAATATTTATGATTATATTTACTTTAAGGATTTTACAAGTGAATTATCATGGAATGGTTTTTATTTTCAAACTGTGGTAGCAGATGGAGAATCATATAAAACTGTATATCGATATGAGCCAAAGGACGTTGGATATATTATTTATGCCAAAGTGGCAGAAAACATGGATAAAAAGAAAAATCATATATATAAGCTGTTTAAGGAAAAATATAATGAAGAATTTTTATTCAACAGCATACGTTTTTACAAAAGAACACGTGATGGAAAAGAATATTATGAATTAAATATAGATGAACTGAATCCAGATAAAAAAAGAAGTCTTGAAGAAAGAATAAAGACAGAACTTGGTAATGCATTTAAGAGCAGATGGGGAAGTTCAGTAGAATCTAAAGTATCCTCACTTGATGATATGTTCATGCTTGATATATATGAAAGAGGATGCAGAATTTTAGATATTCCAAATGATTATTTTACTGAATGTGTTCATGAAAGCCATAGTGAAAGTGAAAAAGAGCTTATAAATATTATGACAAGTTCATGCAGGGATGTAGTTCATTGTGTTGATGGAATACAAAAACTTAAAATGAAGGTAATCAATACAATAGATAAGAGAATTGATAATCTGCTTACAAGAAATATATATGTGACAGATGAACATATGCATTTATTTCTTGAAGAAGCTAGGAAACTTGTATTTGGATATTATAAAACAATAAGTGATACCAGAGTCAGAAAAGGATTGAAAAGCAGAGAAGAATCTATTATTAAAATAATAAGAAGAATGGCAGCTGTTGAAGAGATTCTTTACAATGAATACATAGAAGAAAATGAAAAAGCTCCATCACTTAGAGAATTAGAGGAATTCAAAGAATGTATTCCATATCTTTGCTTTAAGGGAGTAGTGTGGACAGCAGAAAATATATACATAAAAAAGAAAGCAAAAGATGATCTTCAGGATATTATAATGGATAATCCAATTGATGAATATGAAGAAGCAAGGAATATGGAAAGACATTTTTACCTTCATGTAGGTGAAACAAATACAGGGAAAACATATTCAAGCATACAGAGACTTATGGAAGCTGAGACTGGAGTTTATCTTGCACCACTTAGGCTTCTTGCACTGGAAATACAGGATAAGCTTAATTCTCTTGATGTTCCATGTTCATTGCTTACAGGTGAAGAAGAGGATATAATACCTTATGCAGGCCATGTATCTTCAACGATTGAAAAGCTTCAGACAGGTGAACATTATGATGTATGTGTTATAGATGAGGCCCAAATGTTGGAAGATCCACAAAGAGGATGGGCTTGGACAAGAGCTATTATAGCAGTACTATCTCCAGAAGTACATATATGTATGGCACC
>JBJEJM010000283.1:0-2041 GCA_051878075.1 Clostridium sp.
ATGTATCTTGTTCACCATATAGAGTTCCAATTGCAAGATTAGCAGCTGCACAAGCGGCTTTAAAAACTGATGCATAATAGTAAAAATTGTTTTTTATTAATACAATAATTACAAATGATGACATAAAAAGGTATTCTGATAAAATAAAATAAAAAATTCGATAGATGATGCAATAAATTAATCGTAATTGAATATAATATAAATGTATACTAATTGACATTTTCATAAAAATGTAGTATATTTATATTGCACTGAAAAGTGTGAAAATGTTTTTCGCTTCTGGATGGTGCGAATAATAAATGATTCCAGGCGACAATGTTTTTCGCTTCCAGGTGGTGCGACTAATAAATGATCCTGGTTGAAAATGTAGAATAACTTCATCGAAAGATGGAGTTTTCTTTTGTTTTGTGGTATATTATATATGGAGATGATGCACATGGGAATAAAGACAGGTTATTTATATCATATTAAAGATGAATATTTCGATGTTGTAAATGATGATAGCTTAATGCAAAATCACGAAAAAGGAAAAAAGAGACCAACTTATTTTACTATTAAAGATAAAGATATTTTATGGTTTATTCCAATAAGTTCTAAAGTGGATAAATATAAAAAGATAATTGATAAGAAAATAGAACGATATGGATTTTGTAATACAATTATAATCAGGAAAATAGCAGACGAAGATGCTGCAATACTTCTTCAAAATGCATTTCCAACATTAGAAAAGTATATAGATCATGTACATACTGTTGATGGCGTTCCATTAAATGTTCCAACAGATTTACAAAATGAAATAAAGAGTTTATTTAAAAACATGATTGGATTAAAGAAAAGAGGAACTAATTTATTTTTTACAGATATAGATAGTTTAAAAAAGAAAATGTTAAATGAAATAGAATAAATTAACGATTTTTTATAAAATTAATAGGAGTGATAATTGTGATTAGATATTATTGTAGTGGATTTGATATTAATGATGCTTTTGGACATGGATTGGGTGAAATGTTTAAGTTTGAATTGAAGGATACTAAGAGTATCGTATATATTCCGGGAAGTCCAGAAAAAATTGAAAAAGCTAAAATAAAATATATTCCATCTTTCACTGAGCACTTTAAGAACGTTGGAATAGAGTTTGAACAGATTGATTTAATAACTCCTGATTTATTAAAAGAAGAAGCAAAAGAAATGATTAGTGAAGCAAGTTTTATAATGTTAATGGGTGGAGATCCATTTAAACAAAGAGACTTATGTAAACAATTAGATATATTATCTGATTTAAAACAGTTCAGTGGTGTAATGTTAGGATTTAGTGCAGGAGCAATGTTAATGTCTAAACATATAATAATAACTCCATGTAGTGAAGAATATCCTAATTTTCATATTGAAGAAGGATTAAATTTAGATGATCTATCAATTTATCCGCATAATAACACTTCTAGCGAGGAATATCCTGATGAACTTATAGCAGGAGAAGAAAAATACCAAAAGAAAGATTTAATTGAAGTAGCACAAAAATTTGGTAAATTCTATTTATTACAAGATAATTTAAGAGAAGATGGTTTAACGGATGTAAGTATTATAAAATCTACTGATGGAGCTTTAGAGTTCTATTATGAAAATGATGGAAAGATTTGGGAAGTTAGTGATGACGTTAGATTACTAACAAAATCAAAAAATTATAAAAAAAATAAATAATTAAATATGAGTCATTTTAGTGTTTATGTATATTTGGTACACAGTTAAGTACCTTATGCATTCCGAACTAAACTGCTGCACAAGCCACAATCAAAAATTGGGATAGAAAGTAATTAACTTATATGTCTATTAAAAATCATTTATTTTAAAGGAAAAAGCTAAAAAAATGAATGTTTAAACATTCTTACTTTTAATTCAATTTATAATGAATTGTTGTAAAAATATTATTTTAAAAGATTGAAATTGATACTAATATCCATATATTTCAATCTTTTTTTGGTTGAAATGTAATATGTGTGACAAGAATTAGGTGGTTATTAAAATGCGATTGCTGTATGTAAAA
>JBJEJM010000284.1:0-2536 GCA_051878075.1 Clostridium sp.
TGGGTGAAAATTTAAGATATGATAGAACAGTTTTTGTATTAAATGTTATTGACAACGCTGTTAAAGATTTAGGATTTAAAACTGATAAGAATCTAGTAGAACTATTCAATAAATATTACAAAGAAAATACTAATGAATTCAATTAATAAAAAGTAAGGGGACTATATTAATGGAAATAAATAAACAAAATAATAGATCTAAAACAAAGGATTTAGTGGAAACAGCATTATTAACTGCTTTGGTATTTGTATCAACTGCATTTATCAATATTAAACTGCCAATTCTTTCAAGCGGAGGATTGGTTCATTTAGGAAATGTTATGCTTTTTTCTTCTGCTCTTCTTTTTGGAAAGAAAAAAGGTGCAATTGCTGGGGCTCTGGGTATGGGGTTATTTGACCTGACATCAGGATGGGCACTATGGGCTCCTTTCACATTCATAATAAGAGGCATTATGGGCTATATTATTGGAGCTATTGCTTATAGTAAAAATAGAAATGGTGAAAATTTCATAACCAATGCTATGGCTATATTTGTATCTGGTCTCTGGATGATTGCTGGATATTATGTTGCAGAAATAATTCTATATGGTAACTTTCTAGCACCAGTTTCATCTATTCCAGGAAACATAACTCAGCTTGTTGTAGGATTAATTATTGGGTTACCTTTGTCTACAATATTAAAAAGATATGTAAAATATATTTAATCTTAAACAATATGTCTGATTTAAACCTCACAACAAACTCGTTGTGAGGTTTTTTTATTAATACAATAAACATTTTTATTTAAAAACATTTACTAGTATTACCCAATTCATCTTTATTATGTTTCAAACAGAAAGTTAAAAACATATCCATATATAATAATTGTTATTGTAGATTTTTCTTCATGCATATGCTATTTGAGTTTCCTTTGTATGGTTCATAATTTTCTATAATTTCATATCCAGTATTCCTATACAGATTAATTGCTTCATGTTGTTTTTTTCCCGTTTCTAACAAAGCATACTTATATCCTTTGCTTCTTGCTAGTTCCTCTAATTCATTAATTATTAATTTTGATAATCCCTGTCGTCTATTCTCCTTTTTTACAAAGATTCGTTTTAATTCTATAGACTCAGTATCATGTTCCTTAAATGCTCCACAGGCAACAGGTGATTCATCTTTATATATAATTACTACATCATTTATATAATCAACTTTGTTATATTTATCATACTGTTTTTGTAATTCTCCATATCGTTCATTAAGATCTTCATCTAATAGTTTTATAAGTTTTTTGAAATCATTGTTTTTACTATTTGTATTTACTATTTTCAAATTCATATTACACCTCATAAATTAAGCAAATATTTTTTTCATAAAAACATCTGCTGCTGCATTATCATTATACCGTAACGTTTCAACAAAACCATTTTTCTTATAAAGTCTAATTGCTTCTTTACTACTGCTTAAAGTATCTAAATACATTTCTTTAAAACCATTTTCTTTAGCATAATCAAATGCCTTTTCTATCATTTTTTGCCCTAGTCCAAGTCCATGAAATTCACTTAATATGTACATAGACTTAAGTTCACATTTATCTACAGATAATCTGTTAACTGCAACTGTACCAATTATTTTATTATCAAAATTCAAACACCAAAAAATATCATATGAATCCTTTATTTTAGTTAAAGATTTATGTCTGCCATCAGGTTCAAATTTACGGTCTGATTCCGGTAAGCACTTATAATAAAAATCAATCAATTCATTCTGCAATTCTTCTTTAAACTCAGTCAAATAATACATTTTATTCCTCACTTTCATATAAAAATTCTTTTTTATAAATTAAAATTTATTGTCAAACTTATTATAACATTTAAATTTACCATATTATACCTCATAGAATAAAATTCGTTAAATACTACTTTCATAATAGAGATTGAATATAATTTTTTAAATAAGAACAAAATAAATATAAACAAAAAAATCGATGCCTGGTAGCGTATATCTACCAAGCACCAATTTTTAAATTACTTTTTTATATAATCCAAGCTCCATTGCTTCCAAGATAATATCCATCAACATATGTATTTGAAGCCATTGATCCATCAGAATTTAGATAATACCATGTTCCATTATCATTTAACCATCCAGTTTTCATAGCTCCACTGTTTTCCATGTAATACCAAGCTCCATTTACCTTCTGCCAGCCTGTTGTCATTGCTCCATTATCTTTCATGTAATACCAAGTTCCATCGACCTTTTGCCAGCCTGTTGTCATTGCTCCGCTATCTTTCATGAAATACCAAGTACCATCTACCTTCTGCCAGCCTGTTGTCATTACTCCGCTATTATTCATCAAGTACCATTTATCTTCTACTTTTCTCCATCCAGTAGCAGCTTGTCCACCTTCTTCTCCAAAGTACCAGAATGTACCTACTCTTTGCCATCCAGTAGCAGCATTTCCTGATTCATCAATAAGATGAACTATTCCCTTTTCATCTGTTTTTACTGCTGCTGTACTTCCTGCAGATACTATAGTATTTGTTGGTATG
>JBJEJM010000284.1:2636-4082 GCA_051878075.1 Clostridium sp.
CTGTTGAACTGCTGCCTCCTGAAGAACTGCTTCCACCTGTTGAACTACTAGATGATTCAGCATTTATTTTTCCACTCATGACTTCTACAGAATTATTATCATTAGTTACTACTAATTTTATATATTTTCCTTTATCATCTTTTTGTAATTTATATGTTGATTCTTTCCCAACTTCTATTCCAAGTCCAGATTCTAATTTGTCATATCTGTACCATCTATATGCTACATCTGAATTTACTAAATTATCATTTACATCAGTAACCACTGCACTTAAAGTTTCTCCTACCTTCAAAGTACCATTAATATTAACAGATTTTAATTCAACTGCTGTATTGTTACCTGTATTTTGAGGTGAAACATCAACAACTGTATTATATTCAAAGTTAGGAATTTCATATTCAATTCCATCTTTATTAAATTTTAATTTATTTGTTCTTAGTGTAACATAAATAATATTATCTGTTTCCCAATCCTCTTCATCTTCACGATCTTGCTTTATCAGCCATCCACAAGTATAAATAGTATTCCCCTGTAATACTTCTATATCTGTATTTATTTCTAACCCATTAATTTTTAAATTTACATTTATAGTCTTAATTTCCTCTAAACCAGCTCTTATTGATTCCACTTTTTGATTTTCATCATAATTGCTTACTATATTATCAACAAATATTTCTTCATTTAAAACAACAGTCACTGCTGCTGATGTTGTTCCATTTATATCTGTTACATTTGCAGTTAGATTTTTACCCACTTCTGTTCCTTGACTAATTATTGAAACCTTGTCCATAGTTACTTGTCTTTCATATGCTGCTACACTTGTAATTTCTAATACATTTCCACATATAGCTCCTGCTTCAAAAATAGAAAGCCCAGCAGCTGCTAATGCTAAAGTTTTTTTGCAATTTTTCTTAATCATTTTATATTCTCCCCTTCTATAATATATTTATAATATATTTATAGTAATTTTATATTACATGAATTACCTTGTCAATATATGTCGTATTTTATTGAAATAATTATTAATAAGTAATAAATTCCTGATACTCCAACTTAAACAGCTTAAAACAAAACCAGTATCTATAGATTTTTCATGAATATAATTTACTAAATAAGAACATAATAAATATGAACAAAAAAATCGATGCCTGGCAGCATATATCTACCAAGCACCAATTTTTAATTACTTTTTTAAATTACTTATTTATCTAACCCAAGCTCCGTTGCTTCCAAGATAGTATCCATCAACATATGTATTTGTTGCCATTGATCCATTAGCATTTAAGTAATACCATGTTCCATTGTCATTTAACCATCCAGTTTTCATAGCACCACTTTGTTCCATGTAGTACCAAGTTCCATCTACTTTTTGCCAGCCTGTTGTCATTGCTCCACTTTGTTCCATGTAGTACCAAGTTCCATCTACTTTTTGCCAGCCTGTTGTCA
>JBJEJM010000284.1:4182-8923 GCA_051878075.1 Clostridium sp.
TTACTCCGCCGTTATTCATTAAGTACCAAGTTCCATCTACTTTTTTCCATCCAGTAGCAGCTTTTCCATCAGCTTCTCCAAAGTACCATTCTTCATCTATTTTTTGCCATCCAGTAGCAGCATTACCTGAAGCATCAACAAGGTGAACTGATCCATCTGCTTCTGTTTTTATAGTTGTTCCACCTGATGATAAACCAGCTATTTGTTGGCTCATAACTTCTACAGAATTATTATCATTAGCTACTACTAATTTTATATATTTACCTTCATCTTCTTTTTGTAATTCATATGTAGCTTCTTTTCCAACTTCTATTCCGTATGTAGAATCTATTCTATCATATCTATACCATCTATAAGCTACACCTGAATTTACTATATTATCATTTTTATCAGTAACTTGTGCACTTAAAGTTTCTCCAACTTTCATAGTACCGTTAATTTCAGCTGATTTTAATTCAACAGCAGAAGTATTACCTTGATTTTGAGATGCAACATTAACATATGTTTTATATTCAAAATTAGGAATTATATATTCAACTCCATCTTTATTAAATGTTAACTCTTTTGTTCTTAGTGTAACACTAATTATATTATCATCAAGAAGATAACCTTGATCTACTAACCATCCACAAGTATTAATATTATTATCTTGTGGTATTTCTATATTTGTGTTTATTACTAAACCATTAATATTTAAATTAGCATTTATAGTTTTACGTTGTTCTAAATCAGATCTTATTGCTTGAGCTTTTTTTTCTTCATCAAAATTGCTTACTATATTATCAACAGATATGTCTTCATTTAAAACAACTGATACTGCTGCTGATGTTGTTCCATTTGAATCTTTAAGTGTTGCAGTTAAATTTTTACCTATTTCTGTTCCATTTTTTATTATTGAAACTTTATCATAAGTTACAGCTGATGATGTTGTTCCACTTACTGCTGATGATGTTGTTGATCTTACATCTTTAGCAGATGCAGTTGAATCTTCGCTTACTTTTGAAGCTTTCGCCATAGTTACTTGTTTTTCTGCTGCTGAAACTTTAGTAGTTTCTAATGCATTTCCACATACTGCTCCTAATTCAAAAACAGAAAGTGCAGCTGCTGCTAATGCTAAACTTTTTTTACTGTTCTTATTCATTTTATATTCTCCTCTTTAAAAATATATACAACTTTGTTACGTATGTATTTTATTATATATATATTTTCTTGTCAATATATGTCGTATTTTATCGAAATACTTTTTTATATATCTTTTAAGTGTATATTTATCGAAATTTATTATGAATATTATAATATAATTAAAATATTATATAAAACAAATACATTACTTTATGCTATTTAAAAGAAAAAAATATAATGTTTTTAGTATAATCAACAATTCTACACTTAAATCTATTTTCTTATTTACTTGTAACTTATTTATCTACTATGCATCTATAATAAAATAGCTCTCACAATCTTTTTTATAAAAATAGTATTCATAAGCTTTTGCAAAACCTTTGTTCTTATAAATTTTTATGGCATTTTCATTCAAACTATTTACTATAAGATAACCATTATAAGCTCCATGTTCTCTGCCATATGATAATATTGCATCACAAATTCCATTGCCTATCCCCTGTTTTCTATAGTTAATATCAACGTGAAGATCATAAATTCCAACATAATCCCCTTCTATAGTGCCATAGCCACATCCTATAATTTTATTATCTTTCACCGCTTGTACAAAAACAGATTCAATAGCTAAATTCTGAATGCTTCTACAATGAATATCAAATAAACTTTTATCTATTCCTGTCAAAATTGCAGATGCATTAAGCCAATCACTATCTGCTGAATTCTTCAATGTTATACATTTAGGAATGTTTGAATAATCGGCATTTAAAGTGCAAATCATTGCATTTACTGTTTTTATTTTTTTATAACCCTTTGTTTCTAATACTGTTCCTAATCCTTCCTGCAAATCAGGTGATACTTTAAAAACTGTTGGAAGACAGTTCTTTGTGAATATTTTTTCACAATATTTTATTTTATTATCTAAATTCAATGTATTATCATACTGAAATGGACATACGCAATTAGCTCTATATGTATATCCCTCATTTAAGCGAATAAGCCAATTATCTAATAATATTGTATTTTTTGAAGGAATAGAATTGAGTATGGTTCTTTCAATAAAATCTATATCTTTAAACATTTTCCCTCTCCCCAATTTTAACTAATTTATAATAAAATTACATGTTTATAGTAAAAGTTATTATTTAATTATTCATAACAATATTTAAATAAGTATATTTTAAATCACAGACTCTGCTATAAAATAAAAGTTTATCTTCACCTTTAAAGAGTTTTAGTAAAATAATAGCGTTTACCTGTCACAGGATAATTTTCTAGTTTAAATACTTCTTTATATCCATGCTTCTTATAAAATTCAGGTGCTTGAAAACTAAAAGTATCTAAAAATGAATACTTGCAGCCACGCTCTTTGGCTGTTTTTTCTGCCTGATTTAAAATATTGCTTCCAATATTGCGTCCCCTTATTTTTTCACTTACCCATAAATATTTTATAAGCAGCCAATTACCATGTGTAGTTCCTATTAGGCCAGCTATTTTTTTACCTTTTTCATCATGCAGATAAACACCTAAATCCTTTGGATTTTTATCCTCAAGTCTCGCTAAATTATATTCTAATAGTCCCTGAAAAATAGTATCTTCATCTTGTTTTTTGATTTTATCAGTAATTTCAAATTTCATTTTAGTTGTATTCCTCCTTTACTAACCATAAATCATATTTTATTCATTACTCTATTTATATGAGCACTTATCTATGAGTAACTTACTTATAATAAAAAACATATATTATCATGTGAATTATAATAATATATTCCTCTGATTTTAACATAATGCTGTAATATATTATGGTATGATATTATTTAATTTAAGGATGATTTTTTATGAATAAAGACATGACAGAAGGCAATCCTTCAAAAATACTTTTTTATTTTGCTCTTCCAATGGTGGCTGGAAACATACTTCAACAGCTCTACAATATAGTTGACTCTATGATTGTGGGAAACTTTGTCGGTGCAGAAGCACTTGCTGATGATATAAAATGTCAAAGAAATAATCTGACCTACAATGCAGATAAATATTATTTAGATGATTTTAGAAACTAATATAAAGTAGAAATATAACCAAAAATTATAAGCAGAATTGTCCACTTATAATCTTTAATATATTGAATTATGAATTCATATTAAATTTTTTTCAAAACAAACTGCCTCAGGCCTATCTGCATACTTACCATAATTAGAAATACGATGATAGCCATTTTTTTCATAGAATGAAACTGCTCTTTTATTAATCAATCGAGTTTCAAGCCAAAGAACAGAATACCCTAATTTTTGTGACTCATTCTCTAAGTATTGCAGAATTTCACTTCCTACTCCAATTGATTTAGTTTTAGCAAACATTCTTTTAACCTCAGCAATATTTTCATTAATAGGTCGTATTGCTCCACAGCCTATGGCCTCATCTGCTTCATTATATGCTACTACAAATAAAGAGCGAGGAATACAAACATCATTTGGATTAAAAGAGTTTTTACCACTATCTCCCGTTATAAGTTCTAAACTTTTAGATAGTTCCTCCATTAAGTTAATAGCATCTTGTGTATTTACTGATGTCTCTTTAATCCTCATAACTGCATCCTCCTTTTATGTAAATCAATATTGTACTTATATTTTAAATCTCAATGCTTTACTGTTATTTATTAAATCATCACTAATACTTATTATAACACATCTTGCAAAATATTACATATTTTATACATAAATTAGTTCTCTATTTTTTATATATTTTAATAAAATTATTCTTTTATCCAATACTCAGAACAGTCATTATTTCGTTCAAAATATCCATATTCAATTAATGCACGCCTTATTGAAGCATAATCCTCATCATATATTCTTTTAAGAATCCTGTTCAGTTCTTTTTCAGAATACTTATAGTTTTTCTTAAAATTCTTTGTTATTTCTTCAAGTACTATGATCTTTTTCTTTTCCTTTGCTGGATAGGTTTTAAGAGAACCATCTTCATTAAAATAGGCCTCCCTGACTTTTTCTTTTTCCTTATCTGTTATATTAAATCTGTCATCTACTGATTTTGCACTTTTGGGCGCATCACATAAAACTGCTTTATCCATATTATTAATCTTTTTATTTGTCTTTTCACTAAGTAGTTCCATCATTGCAATGAACAGCTTTGACGATTTTTCTTTTTCCCTGAGCTTATATCTATGATTTCTTATAGTAGACTGTGCAATTCCAAGCTTCTTAGAGATATCTTTATCTGACAGTCCATCATAAAACAAACTTATTAATTCCTTCTGGGTTTCAGATATACCAGTAAAGCTTGAATTCATATTTATCAGATAATGAAGCATCGATGTATGTTTTCCTTCAATATGAAGCTTTACTGCTTTTTCTGCATCATATAATAATGAATCTATCTCATATATCCTGCCTTTAGTAAATTTTTCATTACATATAATACATTTATATTCATTATCATTTTCTGTATATCCTTTTTTCACATCATCAATTCCAGCATTCCAGAATTCTTCATTTTCTTTTTCACTACTCATCCTTAATCCTCCAATACTTAGAACCATCCTTCATTCTTCCTAAAAATTTATAATCTATCATGCCACGTCTTAATAAAAAATAATCATTGAATG
>JBJEJM010000285.1:0-8913 GCA_051878075.1 Clostridium sp.
TAAAAAATTAGAGAAATACGGAATACTAATACGATCATGTTCTAATTATATTAATCTAGGAAATAATTTCTTCAGAATAGCAGTAAGAAACTCTGATGATAACAAAAAACTAATTGATTGTTTGAAGATTATAAATGGAGTTGAGTAATAATAAAAGTAATCTTAATTATATATTATATACTCAACAAAAATCATCAATGTGATTTATGGTTAAAAAGAAATCAGTAGATTTATAGTAAATAAAAAACACACATCAGAATTTCTAATTTTTTATATTTTGAAATTTCTGATGTATATGATATATATATATGTATTAGTGTGCTATTTAATTTGATTTTTTAATATAGATCTTAAAAATAGAAATTATCTCATTAAGTATAATAAAAATATTTGTTACAATAGCGCTTTTTAATGAAAATCCAAATACAAGAATCATGAATGCTATTTTTATTTTTTAAACATCTGCACATTAAGTTCATCACCCCTATTTAATGGGATTTCGTTTATGCCCATATCATTTTTAGAATATTTAAATTTCATTATAGTTAAAAAAAATACTGCTGCTATAATAAATTCTGCTAAGAATGCCAATCCAATTCCTATGTAGTCAGATGCTATTACTGGAATGCCAAGTACCAATGATATTATATAAAAATAATAACGTCTGCCGCATTCAAGGAGCATCTTCATATGGCTATATTCATAAAATGGCTTTCGGTAATCTAGATATATTTTAATTACACAGTTAAGCAAAAGATTAAAAACTATAAGTGTTCCATTCATAAAATTAAATCCTTCAACATGAACTGCACTAAATACTACAAATATAATTACATAGTAAGGAATAGTAATTGATAGTAAAAATACACACTTTGCTGTTAATAACCTCTTCATATTTATTGGAAGTGATTTGATAAGATCTGCAACATCTTTTTCTATTGAAAAAATTACACTTAAGGTTGTAATCATTCCTGGCATAATAAGAATAAGATAACCTGCACCATCAATCTTTCCTTCAAGAAATACATATCCAGCTGTAAATATAAAGATCATTCCCATTGTTAGTATATGATTTGTAAATAATATTTTCTCATTATAAAATCGTATGAATTCTCTTTTTAAAAGAGACATCTTTTTTCTTGAATAAGTAGTCTTATTTACATTTATAAATCTAAAGTCTTTACCAAAATAATAGACAGCTATTATCCCTGATACTGCCAATGCTGCTATTATCAAAATAATATTATTATAAAAATACCTGCTGAATACAAGTACTTGCATAATAACTACGGCTATTGGTACTATAACCTTCCTATTAAATATTTCTAATGAAAAAACCATAGATATAAACAATGTTATGCATGTTATAAAAATAATCTTTATAAGATCTGTTGCAAAATACATTATATTATCTGGTCTAACCATCATCATATAAATATAAATCGGAAATAAAAACACTACTATTTTTTTAATATACAATTAGTAAACATTACTATTGTGTATCCCCAAAATACATGTAAACTGTCAAAAGGCATAATTTTATATAATGTAGTCCTTTTTGATTTTAATTTAGAATATATAAATGTTATTGAATAGTAAAATGTTACAAGAATTAGTCCAGGCATTATATTTCTTCCGCTTGTAAGATCTATACTTAAATATGGCATAATAAGCTTTATAAATAACACTCCAAGCAATAAGAAACTTACGATATTCCTTATCATACTTCTTTTGTTAAGCATATTTTCTTCTTTAAGTATCAACTTTATAACATCATCCCTCATTATTTATCACCTTGAAAAACTCATCTTTTAATAAATTCTTCCTATCATTATATATACATTTCTTAATAGATCCTTGATGTAATACAATGATCTTATTACAAATTACTTCTGCCACTTCTAATAGATGCGTAGAAAAGATTACTGTATTTCCTTTTTCTGCGTATTTTCTTATTTCCTCATAAAATCTGTCTATGCCTAGTGCATCTAACCCAACTAAAGGCTCATCTAATATGAGCAAAGGGGTCTCTAATAAAAATCCACATATTATAGCTGCTTTCTGCCTATTACCAAGTGAGAGGCTACCCATAGTCTGATTAATATATTTTTTAAAATTAAATCTTTCACAATAGTATTCTAACTGTTCTTCATAAAGTTTCTTATCATAAAGTTTATGAATCAGTTCAATATAACTGTATCCACTTAATTCATTGAAAAGAACTGGATGGTCCGGTATAAAATATCTCATCTTCTTTCCATCCCTATTATTCTTTTTAATCTCCATATCATTTATAAATATATTGCCAGTATAATTTTCATGAATATTACATATGGAATTTAATAAAGTCGTCTTTCCAGCTCCATTAACTCCCACAAACCCGCATATTGTTCCATTTTCTATTTCAAAATTTATATTATCAAGTATTAATTTATCTTCTTTGTACCATGCTTTGAGATTATTAACTTTAAACACATTAACTCTCCCCTTTTTTCTTTAAGGTCACAAGTCTATATCCAAATACTCCGCTTAATAACATAAATGGAATGCCTACAAATAAGTCTGATATATTTCTAGCCGCTGCAATTAGTGATATACAAGTTATAGCTCCATATAAAATAGCTCTTCTCTTATCATTTTTTAATAACATTACAATCTCCTCCATCTTCAATACTTTACTTTTTAATAGATAACTTCTCTTTACAAATTAAATATTAATTTCTGTAGGTAAATAATAATATAGAACCTGTAATTAACAAGACTCCTCTAACTCTTCTGCCACTATATCTTGTGAAATTTGTATAAGATTATTAGACTTAAGGCTCATCAAGACATGTAGAATATTTCATTCCTTTTAAATAACATCCTGAACATTTATGCTTAAATTTATAGCCTTAATCACACTTGTCTGAATTTAAAGGTGATTTTAAATTCCATAGTTTTATTTATAATATCACTTAAAAAAATATCTTAATATTTTTATTTAAATATATTTCCCATATTTAAAATTCCAACAGGGAATATAGGGCAAGGACGTAGATTTCCATAAGGATCAATAGTAATAGTTCTCCATCCTGCTCCACAATTTGCAGAAATTCCATTAGCTTTATTGAATTCTTCTATAGGTACTACTGGTATAAAATCACTATATTTCTCCTGTAGTGCCTTCTCATTTCTGCTAAATTCTATTATCCTTTCATCAGTCAATCCGCCTTCTTTTAAGTTATTTGCTCTTCCAAAAGGATCTATAATATTATATGAAAATGCACTTGCACCTAGTGCTTTAGAAATTTTGATAACGTCTTCAACTTCATCTATATTATCACCAAATATAGCCATTGCAACTCTTACAAAAATTCCATTCTCACTTAATAATTTTATGCCTCTGCATGCATTTTTAAACGCTCCTTTAACTCCCCTGAACTCATCATGCACTTGTGGTCTAGCTGAATCCAATGAAACATTAACCAATACTTTATCTTTATATTTTTTTAATATATTTACATGCTCTTCATAATTTTCATTATATTAATTACACTGTTCTTTTAATAAATCTAATACTGTTTTTTGACCATTTATACATAATATATAACTTTAGTAAAATACTAAGTTATATGTTATTGAAATCTTTAAATTAAAAAATTCCATATAACCCCAAAAGACCTGCTACTTCAAAATCTGGTATTGGACCGTCTGCTAAACATGCTGCTCCTACTGAACATGCTGCACATCCTTTTGCATTTCTTACTACTCCTTTTTCCATTTTCATTTCTCCCCTTTTAACTTTTCCTTTTTTAATCTGTTCCCTTGAATAATTACATTATAAAATAAGCTGATATATTATAATTATTTATATATTAAAAACCATATTTAAGCATAAAATATGCTCAATTTAAATTGCATTTTTACAGTTTTTATATAATTTCTGATTTTATAAATAGTCATTATTAATACAAATAAAAAGATAAGCTGTCTTTAAATAATATAATAATTATCTAAAGACAGCTTATCTTTATATTAATCATATAAACATATATAATGTAGGTTTTATTTTTAACCCAATGTTTCTTACCAAGTGTAGTTTAGATTAGTACACTATATATATCTTTCCTCTTTTAACTTATGCACCTTTTTCTTCATTCAAAAGTTTTTTTATCCCTCTGGTAGATACAAGACATTCTTCACCATTAACCATATATACAATTCTATTTTTCTTATCAATTTCCTTAATCTTATCCTTATTAACAAGAAAAGAAGTATGGCATCTGCAGAAACGTTCATCTATTGTTTCTTCTACCTCCTTCATCTTGCTATAAAATTCAACTTGTCTATTTTTACAATGAAGAATAACCTTATGTATTGTAGGAGAAGTCTCGAAGAATAATATATCATCAAAATCTACATTAATTATCTTGTCATTTACTTTAATTGAAAATACCTTCTGGAGGTCTGTTATCTTGCTGCTGTACTTATCATGAGAATTTTTTATACATTCCCCTATTCTTTGTTGTATATTCTTATAATTATCTTTTATTATGTAATCCATAGCTTCAACTTTATATAGGAAAGTAAGATAACTCATCTCTGCATGAGTTGTTACAAATATTATAAAACCACGTGGATCATATACCCTTATCTTTTCTGCAAGTTGGATTCCGTTTATATCAGAATGAAGATCCACATCTAAAAAGTATATTCCTGAAGTGCTATTTACTTTAAGATAATCTATAATGTCGTAAGGATTACCACAACTCATCTGAAAATCAATATCATAATTTTCTATCATTATTATATCTTTTATAATCTTCTCAAATTTAATTCTCTGCTCATAATTATCTTCGCACACAAAAATCTTAAGCATATTATTCCACCTCTTTATTATTCTATGTTTTTAATTTGCAATAATTTATTTATATTACTATATTATCATAAATTGTAACTTTTAATTAATTTTTATCAAATTCTACGCGTTTTTTACATTTATAAATATATTTATTATACATTTTTTATTCTTAGATTTATATTTTTTACAGTAATTATAAGAATTAATTCTTAGGGTATATACTAAATACATCAAAGGAAATAAGAAATATAAAATAAAAGGTGGTAATATTTATGAGAAATAAAATTGAAATAGCAAAGAGAATAGCATGTTTATTTATAGCTATAGGAGCAGTACATATAGGTACATTTTCAATAGGTCCAGGTTTCTATGAACCAGAAATTCCTTCTTCATTATTAAAGAAGTAAAAAGAGGATATTCTTATGAAAAAATATAATTTTGCTTATATTCCTGAAAATATGAGCACAAAAATTATAAATTATTTTAAAATTAACTTGAACTTAAGTAATGAAGATATTGAAAAATTATCAATCGGAGTAACAATTATATTATTCAATATATTTGAAGCAGCTCTTGTATTTATATCTGCATTTTTGCTTGGAATAATAAAAGAAACTATACTATTTTCTATTATATTCATACCATTAAGAATGCTTGCCGCAGGTGTTCATTGCAAAACAGGAAGTGCATGTATAATAACAACCCTTTCTTTCTATATTGGAAGTACGTTGCTTTCTAAGTACTATCCTGTTATAAATTCATATGCATTTATTATAGGAATAATCTGCACTATAGCATTATTTAAATATGCTCCTGCAGATACACAAAATCGTCCTATACTCGGACAAGAGCATCGAAAAAAGCTGAAAATAAAAACAATGTTAATTGCATCTCTTATCTTATTGATAAATCTTTTAATAAGCAATAATATATTATTTAATTGTTCAATGTATGCTCTTCTACTTGAAACATTAAGTGTCCTTCCATTAACTTATAAAGCATTTGGTGTAAAATATAATAACTATAAATCATACGAATAATATTTACGGTTAATTTTCATAAGAAAATTAACCGTATTTTCTTTTATATAGGGTAATTTTGTTTTATACTAATAGTATAAAAAATAATAATGGAGGCAAAAAATTGAACAAATATATAAATTTGATATTACCATTTTGTATGTCATTAATATTTTTATTAGTTTCATTTATAAACTTAAATCCATATAGGCTTTCAATAAAAAAACATATTATAATGTTAGTTTTAATTTTTATTAGCTATTTTACTACATACAGTTTTATGCCACAATTATCAACCCTTGCCCTTTATATTGTGCCAATATTATTTATATATAATGAAAATCATAAATTTTTTGAGAGTATTATTATAGGCATATTTATTCTTATAGTAATAATACTAACTGACAATCTTACAGGAATCATAGTATTGTATTTTTTAGGAGAAGATTTTCTATCTTCAACATCAGGCTATTACATTACATGCGTTATAATAACAGCAATGCTTTATGTAATTTCAAAATTATTAAGAATCACAATTACACGATATAAGAGCTTTATACTTGAAAACATTAAATCAAAATACTCTATATTATTTAGTATTGTCCTTATTATTACATTTATTCTTTTTTATTTTAATATTAACTGGAACCGTTCATCAGACCCTGTATATCTTACAAAAGTAAATGGAATAATATTTATATCCTATGGAATAGTTATGGCTATAATCTGTGGTATTCTTCTATTCTTTATAAAAAAAGAAGCTAATTTTAAATATAAGCAGATTCAGCTAGATAACCTTAAAGAATATACTGATAATCTTGAAAAGTTATATACTGACATGCGTAAATTCAGACATGATTATATAAACATAATATCAACAATGGCAGGATTTATAGAAGATGGCGATATAGATGCTCTGGAAAAACACTTTAATGAACATATCTATCCCTTAAATAAAAAAATAAATAAAAATAATTATAAACTGGGACTTCTAAAAAACATACATCTTCCAGAAATAAAGGGGCTTATTTCTGCTAAGGTAATACATGCTCAAGAAATTGGACTTAACATAATTTTAGATATAGCAGAACCAATAGGAAACATAAATATGGATGTAATAGATTTAAGCAGAGTTCTTGGAATACTACTTGATAATTCAATAGAAGCAGCTATTAAAAGTAAAGAAAAAAGAGTTAATATAGCATTTATAAATAAAAATAATTCTGTAATAATAATACTTATAAATACATTTGAAGGTAACATTCCACCAATTTCAAAATTGTTTAAAGAAGGATTCTCTACAAAGGGTGAAAGCAGAGGACTCGGTCTTAGCAATTTAAAAGAAATCATAAATAAATATAAAAACATTTCTCTTGATACATCAATAAATGAAAATACATTCTGTCAGGAAATAACTATAAATAATAAATAATAAAATCAATTCCCACTGTCTTTTATTTTTAGGCAGTGGGAATTTATATGGGAAATATTTCTTACTTTTTTTATGAAAATCAATGCATTTATTATAAATCTAAATTAAATTATCTTTTTTATTATATTATTAAGTATAAAAAATTGATTTATATTCATTTTTAAAAGTAAGGTGGTAGATAAATTATGTATATTAACAATAATAAAAATAGTAACAGCTTTTTAATAGATATGTTTTTTTTAGTCGTAAAATTTATCACTGACAGAAATAAACATCTTAACCTTACTGTATGTACATCCAAGAATATAGAGAACACTCAAAAATATGACGATGAAGCATTTTTTAAAGCCGGCCAATTTCTTATGTTCCTGTATGTATTTTCAGTAGATAACCTATATAAAAAAAATATAAACTATTTAGATGGAACATTTTTTGTAAAATTATCAGATGAAAATTTTAACCTAGTGTCTTCCATAAAAACAAAATCGGAAAGTATAGCTAATCACATAATAAATAGGTCTGTATACACCAAGCAGCTCCTTCCTCACAATTGTTCTATAAGAGACCTTTCTAACAACAAAAATTTAAGTAATTTTCAACGTGGGTTTAAAATATGCTATGAAACTTTTTTAAATGAAAAAATTGATCTTATAAAGCTTTTAAAGAACGATGGCTTAATAAATATATACTTTAACCTTATAAAAAATATAAGACTATTAAGTCCTCATGATCTTAAAATCCAACTTGAATTCATAAACATTCAGGTAAAAAAATCGTTAACTAAAAACAGCATAGTTGAAAAAATAATAAGAATTAAGGATGATAAAAATACATTCATAAATCTCAGTCTCAAACTTTTAGATCTTGTAACAGAAAATTCAATAATAGGCATAAATGATTCTGGTGCAATAGAGCTTACATGGATTAAATACTCAAATAACAAATTAGGATCTATAGGTACTGATAGTATTTATATTGCAATATACTTCGCATATATAGGTAAAGTAACCAATAACAGCTATTACTCTCAGTCAGCAAAACAATCATTGACTCCACTATTTAATATGAGCATATCAGATTATAAACAAACCACAAACCTCGATAAGATATTAAAGTCAATGTATCTTTTAAACAATTATATTAATTATAGCGAGCTTAATGACTTTATTTATAATAATCAGGACCTTTTCATGATGGTTTCAGCATCATATAAGAAAGAATGCAATTTAAAAACTGATGAGCTTATTTTTCAATGTATTATGGATAACAGCATGGATGTGCTTAACTCAATAATCCTAGTCTAATTTTATAGTGATTCAGTATAAATAAAATAGGATTAAGCTTAAAAAATCTGAAAATATCTTTTCTATTACTATAATAAAAATAAAATAGATTCATGTATATATAAAATGAGGATACTTCATAACTGAAATATCCTCATTTAACTACGTAATTTCTTTTATGCAGCTTCTTCTACGAAAAATTAACCTAAATATTTTTTCATTATATTTTACTTTATTAATTTAAATTATAATATACAATTAATGTCTTTTATTATCTGTTTAACAGACATTCCATTTTCTTTAAGAAGTTCTTCTGGTATATAACGATCTGGGAAA
>JBJEJM010000286.1:0-5902 GCA_051878075.1 Clostridium sp.
TAATTACTTAATAAAATCCCCATATAAAGCATATCTACAATTGCCAATTGAGATATACGTGATACCATTGTTTCACTATAAAATGTTGTTTCAACATCACCAGTATAGAAAACTATATCTGCATATTCAGAAATTGCTGAACCTCTATAATTAGTCAGTGCAATTGTTTTAGCACCAGATTTTTTTGCTATCTTAAGCACATTAACTGTATCTATTGTGTTACCTGAATGTGAAATTGCTATTGCAACATCCTTTTTAGTTAGATGACTTGCACAAATCTGCTGTACATGGTTATCAGGATATGATCTGCAGTTTAATCCAATACGAACTAATTTGTTCATAATATCACTTGCTATACTTCCTGAATTACCAACACCATAAACATCAATAATCTCAGCATTGCTTATTAACTCAATAGCTTTTTTATAACTATTAATATCAACTATTTTCAAGGTATCTTCTAAAGCCTTTACAGTCATACCAATCATTTTTTGTGGTATATCATCAATTTTTTCATCTTTATCAATATGCAGATCTATCAATAAATCTTCATCACTTTTCTCGGATACAGATTCCCTTCCCCAATCTTTCATTAGATTCATTTTAAATTCACTATATCCACTGCAGCCAATACTTTTTACAAATCGTATAACTGTAGGTTCACTTACACCTGCTTCAGCAGAAAGTTTTGCTAAAGACATATTTGAAACAGAATATCCATTTAGTAAAACATAATCTGCAACCTTCTTTTCTGAAGATCGTAATGTATTGTACATGTTTTTAATTTTATATTCATAAGACTCATTGTTCTTCAATTTATACACATCCTTTATTTTGCAGTTTTCATTAATTATATTTTATAGTATAGTAGTAAAACTACAAAATCAAGATGCAATAAAGAATTCAAGTGATTTAAGTCTTAGCAAAGCATTTTTCTTTCTATTTACACTATTTGCCCATGAATTTAACATATAATAATATTTTTAATCATAAATAATCCCCCTTAAAATTTGTAGTATTATTTCTTCAAGCTATATTCTACTGTAGTTTTACTATATTGTAAATAGTAAAACTACAAATATATTCTTGACTTTGTAGTAAAACTACTTTAGAATTATAATCCAAGGAGGGCACTTAAACTGGTATTCATATTTTGATTAATAATATTCTCAAAATTTTGAATATTAAATATTAAATTAAGTGCTAATTAAAAATTATGAAAACAACAAAAAAAGCTGCTGAAATGACTATGGAAGAATTAGGTGCATATATTGATCAATCAGTATTAAAACCTGAATTCACTCAAGAAGAAATCAGAAAGTATATTCAAGAAGGTATCGATTACAAATGTAAGACAGTATGTATTAATCCTGCTTCAATTGATATTGCTAAAGAATTAACTGCTGGAACAAATACTGGAATATGTGTTGTGTGTGATTTTCCTTTTGGTACATCAACTACTGCATCTAAAGTTCTACAAGCAGAAGAATGCTGTTCTCATGGAATTGATGAATTAGATATAGTTGCAAATTATGGCTGGATCAGAAGTGGTCTATATGATGAGGTTGCAGCTGACATTAAAGCTGTAGTAGATGTATGCCATGAAAATAATGTTATTGTAAAAGTAATTTTTGAAACAGATGCATTAACTGTAGATCAAGTAAAGAATGCTACAGAGGCTGCTATTTCAGCTGGTGCTGACTTCATTAAAACTTCAACTGGATTTTTAACTGGATTTGAAAGTCATGGCGCTACTCCTGAAATAATTCAAGTAATGATGGATACTGCCAAAGGACGCTGCAAAGTCAAAGGTTCTGGCTGTATAAGAACTAGAGAGCATTTTCTAAAATTAATTGATATGGGCATTGATCGTATGGGAATTGGATATAAATCTACACCTGTTGTTTTAGGAATTGCAAATGAGCAGTCTAATAAGAATGAAAATTATTAATATAAAGTCAGATTACTATAAGTAACACTAATAAATCACCACCCGTCAAACGGGTGGTTTGCTTTAATAAAGCTACACTTATGATTCCAACTAAAACAATTAAAAGTAGATCTTTCTTAGTTTCATATAAATCTATACTTATATTTTCTTAATACTCAACTCTATCTTCAATATTGTAGTTTTCTATAATTGATAACATTTGATCTTTTGTTGCATCCATATGTTCTTCAAACATTTTCACAGCCTTTTCTTCGTCACGATTTAATACAGCATCCATTAGTTTTTTATGTTCATTTATATAATCTCTTTCCTCACATCCTGATAACAAACACTGATTTCTATAGACTCTGCTTATATTCCATAAATAATTACATATGTTAATTAAAATATCATTTTTACAGCCTTCTATAATAGCATGATGAAAATTATAATGTTTATCATTCCATTCAGAATTAATAATTTTTTCTTCTTTATTTAAATATGCAGAAGTATGTTCCAATTCATATGCTTTTGCTATAATATTACTTTCCCATTTTACATCTCCGTTTTTAATTGCCAGTCTTATAGCTGCACCTTCATTTATCTTTCTTGCTTCAATTACCTGTTCCAAAGTTGTACGTTTTAGTTCCACAACCATAAAACCACAATTAGGTTTTTGTATAACAATTCCCTGTGATGTTAATTTGAGCAGTGCTTCCCTTACTACTGCAAGAGAAACCTTAAACTTTTCTTTTAAACTGCTTATATTGAGGTTTTCCCCTGGTTTTATATCTCCGTTTAAAATACAGGTTTGTATTTTATCATAAATATCTTCTGTAAGACTTGATGCTTCTCTTGTTCTCGCCATACTTATTTCACACATCCCTTCATATTATTTGTAAAAACTTTATTAATTGCTATATATTATAAAATTTAATGAAGATAATGTCTATAATTTTTTATTTTCATTGACATAATCGATTATTTTAAATATAATCGATTATGGAAGGAGGGAAATTTATGAAATTATTGAATTTTTATTCAAATGATAAAATATGCCTTGGAATTAAAACAGAAAAGGGCATTATAGACGTTGAAAAAACAGTTTTAAAAAACAGATGCCATCTGCCTACATCTTTAAATGAAATAATCAATAGGAGCCATAATAATAAGAACTATCTTAAACAATACTTAGAAATTGAACCTGTTCTTATTTCTGAAGATGATATGATATATGCTCCTAGTATACCAAATCCAGGCAAAATTTTATGCATTGGTTTAAACTATAATTCTCATACAAATGAAGTTGCTTTTAAACAGCCAGAAGTCCCAACTATATTTAATAAATTTAATGACAGCCTTATTGGACATAATTCACCTCTTCGTCTTCCTGAAGAAGCAGAAAAATTTGATTATGAAGCTGAACTTGTAGTAGTTATGGGAAAAACAGCTCATAATGTTTCAAAAGAAGAAGCACTATCTTATGTGTTTGGATATTCAATAGGAAATGACTTCAGTGCCAGAGATCTTCAGCTTTTAACCGGGCAATGGCTGATTGGTAAAGCTTGTGATGATTTTGCACCCTTAGGCCCTTATATTGTTACATCTGATGAAATTAATCCTGATAATCTTAATATCAAATGTGAAGTAAATAATGTTTTATGCCAGTCTTCAAATACTAAAAATATGATTTTCAGTTGTTCTCATATCATAAGCTATATATCAAAATATATAACTCTAAGACCTGGAGATATAATTTATACTGGTACTCCTGAAGGTGTAATTTTAGGACATCCTACTGAAAGTCAGACTTGGCTTAAGGCAGGAGATAAAATCGATATTACCATTGAGAATATAGGAACTCTCTCAAATACTCTTATTAAATATGAATAATTACAATTTAAATTAATTATGAAAGAAGGTATTGCTATGAATATAGGAATTATAGGCACAGGCGGTGTAGGTGGTTACTTCGGTGGCAAACTTGCTAAATCTTCTGAAGGAAATAAAGATAATCATGTCTTTTTTCTTGCAAGAGGTGAACATTTGGCAAAAATCCAAGAAAACGGACTCACTGTAATATTAAATAAAGAAAAAACTATTAACTGCAAGCCTTACCTTGCAAGTGATAAAACTACTGATTTTCCTGTACTCGATGTATGTTTAATTTGTGTAAAAGGATATGATCTTATAAATGTGCTCAAAAATCTAAAATCAATTATTACAGAAAAAACTGAAATTGTTCCATTACTTAATGGAATAGACATACCTCAGCGTATTAAAAGCATAATTCCAAATGCTTTAATCTTTCCTTCATGCGTATATATAGGAACTCATATTAAAGAACCTGGAATTATAGAACAACATGGAGGAAGTACAAAAATTATAACAGGTCCAGATAAATCTAATAAGCAGATAACTAAATATCCAAAATTCCCTGAATTATTTGATAAAGCAGATATAATGTATAAGTGGACAACTGATAATTATAAATATATATGGGAAAAATACATGTTTGTAGCACCTTGCAGTATTGTATCAGCTTTTTACAACAAAACATTAGGACAAGTAAATGAAGATCCAGAATTATTAAAAAAAGTCAAAAAAATATGTGATTTAATATTTGAAATTTCTGAATTTGAAGGTGTTGGACTTAATTCTAATTGTCCACAAGAAACTATAGCTAAACTTTCTACTTTGCCATTTGAAATTAAAACCTCTTTCCAACGTGATTTTGAAAAAAAGAACAAACCTACTGAAAAAGAAACTTTCATAGATACTTTAATATTACTTGCTAAAAAGTATAATTTAGATGCTTCATGTGTTATTGACATAGTCAAAAAATAACCATTTGTTGTCGTAAATCATTTCAATTAAATAAAACCTATGATTTACTGTACAAAAATAAAAGCGGACATCACGCTGTCCACTTTTATCTTTAATTATATTAAGCTTAATCTATAGCAATGTATACATCCATATAAGAAATACCATCTTTATTATATTCCTTTTCAAAACAGGATAGGATTTCTTTATCCTGTTTATTACAAAGACCATTTACCTCCATATAACGCAGAAGTGTTTTATATGCATTCGGAATCATTGCAAATGGTGACTGGAATGGTTCTTTAATTGTAATGACTGCATACTGCTGATCCTGCTGTACAATTTTCTCTGAACATACAGTCTTAAAATCCTTTGGAATTATACATGCAGCTGCATAGCCATGCATATGATATACATTTATCTGCTCCTGTGAAACAAAGGGAAAATCCCAGCCGATTATTTCAGGATTCTCAATTCCATTTGAAACGGCCCAGTCATTTATATGTCTTATCGCATCATCTTCAGGTTCAGCACTGATTACTTCATATTTTACATATTGAAAGGAAGGCACAATTTCTACACGAATATTTACATATGCTTCGTTATCCGAATTCATATCTCCCAATATCATTTCATCTAAAGTACAAGAAAAAAGCCTGCATAGTGCAATTACTTTATCCATTTCAGGAAAAGCAGAGTCCATCTCCCATTTAGATATTGTCTGTCTGGATACATTCATTTTTTCAGCTAATTCTTCCTGTGTCATGCCTTTATGCATTTTTCTAAGAAACTGTAGATTTTGTCCGAAACTCATTATATCATCCTCCTATTTCTTACATATCTAAATTGTAAATTATTTAAAATAAGAGGTACACCAACTTGCATTTTCTCTTTTTTTAGTATGTGCAACTTAAAGTTGCATTCTGCAATCTTTATAGAGTAGATTCTTTTATATTTCTTCAATTTTGCAACTATGCTCTTTCTTTTTAGAATCATAACAAATAGCTACTGCTAAAATCCTGCTCTTATATTCATTTTTAAATTTTTTATAATACTCTTTTTCTTTAATTTGAGCTAATGCATTCTCAACAGTATCATCTTTTTTAAGCTCAATTACAAATGGAATATCATTCTTTCTTCTTGGAT
>JBJEJM010000286.1:6002-8895 GCA_051878075.1 Clostridium sp.
TCCTTCATAATTTCTTTGTTTGGAATTTTTAAATATCCATCATTATATGATAAAAATCCTAAAACAATCATAGCTGAATATATTTCTTCTTTGCTTCTTGGCGGCTTTTGTCCTGCTCTGAAATCTTCATCTATTATAATATCTATTTCTTCTCCAGATACCATTTTTATAACATCATCACGAACTTCTAAAATATTGTATTCAAGACATTCTGCCACTTCATCCATAGCTCCAGTGTTAGTCCAATAGCTTTCACAGTAATTATTTTGAAGAGCTTTTACAACTGATCTTGGATTATATATCTTTACTCCATTTGCTGTAATATAACCATTGTACCAGTTTTCTAATTCATTATACTTCATCTTACCATTTCTTCTGCAAAGCTCTTTAACTTCTTCTTCTGTAAATCCAAAGTATTGCCCAAACCTTCTATCCTTCAAGAAAGTAAATTCATCAAACATATTCAGTGCACTTCCACTCGAATACTTCTTAATGGGTAATACTCCTGTCATATAGCAAAGTGAAACATAAGGCATATCCTTTAGAATATTTCTTAAGAATTCCAAGAATTCATTTTGATGTTTTTCAAATAAATTATTTGAAAATATATAGTCCCATTCATCAAATATAAAAATAAATTTCTGATTTGATTTTTGTAAAATCCTCTTAAGACTGTCATTATTATCATCTGAAAATTTAAAGTGTGATAATATTTCTTTTTTTAATTCATTAACTATATTATTTATATAATCTTCATAAGTGCTCATATTATCAGGTATTTCATTAAATGAAATATTAATTACATTATATTTATTTAAATGCTTTTCGTAGTTATTATATTGACTTATTATGAGATTATCAAATATTTCTTTTGAATTAACAGCTTTTGAATAATATGCACCAATCATATCAGCAACACTTGATTTACCAAATCTTCTTGGCTTAGTTATACATACAAATCTATCTGAAGTATCTAAAACTTCATTTAAACTTTCTATAATACTTGATTTATCAATAAAATATCTGCTTCTATATAAATTACTGTAATTTTCAAAAGGTTTATTAGTATTTAAATATATGGACATAATTCACCTGCTCAATTTTTTATTGTTTATATTATAGCCCAATTTTATTTCTTTTTAAACATGTTTTATATTTTCAATCTCCTTAATAAACTTATAGGCATTAAATTCTCTATTTCCCAATATAGTTATCTCAACTTTTTCATCAGGATAATATTCTGATTCAAAGCTGACCCCAGGGTCTGAACCTGTTATATAATATTTAAAGATACTATCATTTCTTTTTGCAATCCAGATACCATAACCATAATATTCATTACCAGTGTCATGAGCTGCAGGAGTTAATAATTCATCAGTAATATTCTTACTTAATAATTTATAGTTTAATAGTCCATCCCATAGTCTGCTCATATCGTCAGCTGTTACAAAGACTCCACCATCGCCTCCTCCGATTATTGGAATTGAATAAATATTAGTTTTTAACTTACCATTACTATCTTCTACATATCCATATGCACAATTTTCAGGCAGCATATCCATACTGAAATATCCGCTGGAATTCATACCTAAAACATCAAAGATATTTTCTTTTACAAAGTCGATAAATCTCATTCCACTAACTTTTTCAACAATATAAGCCAGTATAACAAATCCTCCATTATTATAGTGGAACTTTTCGCCAGGTTTAAACATAGATTTCTGATTTTTCATTAATGGCAGAAAATCCTTTGGCTCTTTCATCATATACATAGGATTATTAATCCAAAGTTCACTAAAATCATCCATTACATCTTCATCAAAATAATCTGGTATTCCTGATGTATGTGTCAACAGATTCTTTACTGTCACATTTTTATCAAAATTATCAAAGTCTACATAATCTTTCAATAATGAATCAAAGCTTAGTTTACCTTGTTCAACTAATTTACATATGGAAACTGCTGTTAATAATTTAGCTCCTGATGCTATGCCAAATCTTGTATCAATGTTGTTTAATCGCTTATTTGATACATCAGCAAATCCATAAGACTTTTCATAAATTACCTCTTTGTCTTTACTTATCTTTATAACTCCAGAAAATTCATTCATATTATCAATTATCTTTTCTACTAATTCTTTAATCACATTTTTCTCCATAGTCCCATCCTCTTCTTTTTTAAATCTGTATTTAATAAAATAATTTAATCTTCCACATTATCTGTTTTTATTAATCAAATATGCACTATCATTCTTTATTTTGAAGTATATATAAATGTCCATTTTTCATTTTTCTAGGTACGTTCCCTTTAAAGCCTGATGATTTCAATTGTTTAATTAATGTTATTAAGAAAAATCCATGAGATACTAATTAAATTCCTTAATAAACTTAATATTTTTTATAATAATATCTGACTTCCACCAATTTTTACTTATAGCCCATTCTTCAGGATAATCATTCCAATCCCATGTAACTTTCCAAGAACCATCATTATTTTGAGTATTTAAAATAAATTCGCATTCGAAGTCACATATATCCTTATTTTCTAAATAGAAATCACTTGATTTACTATTTATAAATAGTGATGGTTTGCATATGTAATCAGTATTCCATATTTTGGTGTCGTATGTTATAACTGTTTTAATTTGTTTTTGTAATAATGTTTCAAATTCTTCCATATTTAACAAATCATAACTAGAGCATTCTTTTATGTAATCATATAATTCTACAAAACAAGCACTTTCATGCATAGATTCTAAAGGGAAATTCTTTTTAAAATAATTATAGGCTTCTTTTGATAACTCACAGGCTGACTTATATATATCAGTATCTTTTTCAGCATATTTCAATATAAAACCTATTAGACTCGCCGTAGGATTATATGTTAATTCTT
>JBJEJM010000287.1:0-1982 GCA_051878075.1 Clostridium sp.
AGATGAAAAAATAATATGATAAGTGTGGCATTACTTGGTAATCCCAATGTAGGAAAAACGACACTGTTTAACGCACTTACTGGTTCTAATCAATATGTAGGAAATTGGCCAGGTGTTACAGTGGATAAAAAAGAAGGGTATTTTGGTGAAGTAAAGATAGCTGATTTACCAGGAATTTATGCAATGGATACTTTTTCAAATGAGGAAAAGGTATCAAAGAAATATTTAGAGGAAGAAAAAGTAGATGTAATCTTAAATATAGTTGACGCATCAAATTTAAATAGGAATCTTTATCTTACAACTCAGCTTAAGCAGTTCAATAAACCTATAATTCTTGCACTTAATATGATTGATGTATGTGAAGAAAAAGGCATTGAAATTGATTATAAAAAGCTTGGAGAAGAGCTTGGAGTTGAAGTTATTCCAATAGCAGCAGGAAAGTCTATGGGAATAGATAAAGTAAAAGAAAGACTTGAAAAGGGAAACTTTAAGTCTAGTGATGATAAAGAAAAATACGATTTTAAGGAAGAAAAGGATGCTTATTATTTCATAGAATCAGTTTTAAATAAATGTACAAAAGAAAAGAAACATACAGAAAAATCAATTACAGAAAAATTAGATAAGTATGTGCTTCATCCAGTATTTGCATATCCTATATTTTTATGTATCATGGTACTTATGTTTCAACTGACTTTCTCTTGGGTGGGACAGCCGTTATCAGATCTGCTTGATGGTATTCTCAATGATTCAATAATACCATTTTTAACAGAACTCTTATCAAAATCATCACCATGGTTTAGTTCACTTATTGTAGATGGAATAGTATCTGGAGTAGGAGGAATAATAGTACTTCTTCCAATAATACTGGTATTATTTATATGTATAACAATATTGGAAGATAGTGGATATATGTCAAGAGTTGCATTTATGATGGACAAATTAATGAGAAAAATGGGGCTTTCAGGAAAGGCATTTATTCCAATGATAATTGGATTTGGATGTACTGTTCCAGCTATAATGACAGCAAGAACTCTTGAAAGTGAAAAGGATAGAAAGCTTACAGCACTTTTAGTTCCATTTATGTCATGTAATGCAAGACTTCCAGTATATACAGTATTTGCATCTGTATTTTTCTCAGAACATAGAGGACTTATAGTTGCATCTCTTTATGCTGGTGGAATTATAGTTGCATTTTTACTTGGTATGTTATTAAAAAATACATATTTTAAGAAAGATGAAGAGCCATTTATACTTGAGGTGCCAGAATATAAAATGCCGACTTTCTCATCTGTTTATAAACAAACTGTAGATAAGGCATCAGGATTTTTGAAAAAAGCAGGAACAGTAATTTTTGCTATGAGTGTAGTAGTATGGTTTTTATCTAACTTTAACTTTAATGGTATGGTTGATGAAGTAAACGACAGTATTTTAGCATCAATAGGAAATATAATTGCCCCTGTATTTGCACCTTTAGGTTTTGGAAACTGGCAGAGTGCAGTATCACTTTTATCAGGACTCCTTGCTAAGGAATCAGTTTTAGCATCTATGGAAATAATATTTTCAGGTGACTTAAATACAGTATTACCAATGCATTTTTCAAACTTATCAGCATATACATTTTTAGTATTTGTATTGCTTTATACACCATGTATATCAGTTTTAGGTACTATGAGAAAAGAATATGGTGGAAAATTTACAATTATGTCAGTAGCTTTTCAGTTAATAGTAGCGTGGATTATAGCATTCCTGGTATTTAATATAGGAGGATTATTCTTCTAGTTATACTGAATAAGTAAATTTAGGAGATGATAAAATGTTTGAGATATTAGTGGCAGCTTTAATAGCTGCAGCTGCAATATATATAATAGTAAAATCTTTTAAAAACTCATCAAAAGGAAAATGCAACTGTGGATGTTCAAAATGTAATTTTAAATCAAAATGTTCGGAGAATTCTGATGAAAAATAATTTTGAAATACTCTTC
>JBJEJM010000287.1:2082-12995 GCA_051878075.1 Clostridium sp.
ATATAATAAAGTGTGCTTGATACTTAATACATTTATAGTGTTTGAATACACAACTGGATAATTACAGTATAAATATATGGTATAATGTAAGATAGATTGTAGTAAGATGGGGAGGAGATTACAATTAAAACTTTTATTAAGTATAGCAGCATGTTTTTTACAATAGTCATTATTAGTACTGGATTAATGGGCTGTAAAAGCAACATTGAGAGAATTGAAGATTATTTAAGCAGTAAAGAGTATAGTAAAGCAGTAAAAAGAGTAGATATTCTAAAAAAAGATGAAGAAATAAATGAAGCTGATAATCTTATAAAAAATGAGATTGAAAATTTAAAAAGCAGATATGTTGATGGTGAAATAGATGGTACTTTAGCAATATCAGAAATTGAAAAACTTAGAAGCAGTACAAGAACTGATGTGAATAATGTAATAGATGAAGCAAAAGAAAATATACATATGAGAATGAATTCAAAAAAAGCATTTAATGATGGTGTTAAATTTGAAGAACAAGGTCAGTATGAGGATGCACTTGAATCATATAACTATGTAAGTGAAGATGATACAGAAAATTATAATGAAGCATTGGAGAGGATAAGTTCATTAATATCAAAATTAAAAGAGGAGCAGGTGCTTAGAGTTGTAGAGACAAATGTTATTGTTACAAGCAAAACACACAAGGATATTTATCCAGATCAGCTTCAGATTATATTTAAGAATGATGGAACAGCTCCTATAAATAAATTTAAAGTTGCTATATTTGCTTATGATGCAGAAAACAATCCTATAAAAATAAACAATGGGGTAACGGAAGATTACATATTCATAGGGCTTGGAGAAAAAATAAATATAAATCCAGGAGAATTATGGGGATATAATTATGGATGGGCAGTCCCTAATGATAATATAGATAGAATAGAAGCCTATGTTGAATGCGCAGAATATGCAGATGGTACAGTATGGAAAAATCCATTATATACACAATGGGTAAGGATTCATTGGACTGAATAATTATTAAAAAATCAATGAGTATAGTATTAATACTGTAAATTAAAATAATATGATAAATTAAAAAGAAGGATAAAGTCTTACAAAAATAATAAGATTTTATCCTTTTTCTGTATTGAAAGATTCTATATTATTGTAATTATGAATTATAAACAGAAAAAAATAATGCCTAAATTAATGAATAATGTTTAAGTGCATTATATATACCATCTTTTTCAATATCAGTTGTTACATAAGATACTAAATCAAATAATACAGGATTGCTATTGCCCATAGCTATACTGTTTTTAACATATTTAAGCATAGACAGATCATTAGTACTGTCCCCAACTGCATATGTATTTTCAAATGGAATATTCAGTTCTTTAATCAAAAATTCAATTCCTGATGCTTTTGAAAATCCCTTTGGCACTATTTCATAGAAATTAATGTCTCTATGTATAAAATCAAAATCATCTTTATATATATTATGAAATTTTTCAAAATCACTTTGATCATTATACCATACAACAAATTTGTCGCAGTCTATATCTTCATCATCAAAGGTCTTTATGACCTGTTTTTCTGTTTTTAAAAAATGTGCATCTTTAATTGCCTTTACTTCAGGACCATATATGAAGTTATCATAGTATGTAGCAGTTTTGCTTTCTATTATTCCATCTAATCTGCATTCCCTTATATTTTTTATAAGATCTTTTACAAGGGATTTTTCTAAAGTATTTGAGAAAATTTCTTTATTGTTAAATTCTATATATGTACCACATCCGCATACATATCCATCAAAATCTAATTCTTTTATTATATTATCTATGTTTGATGAAGCTCTGCCAGTATTTATGAAGAGCAGATGTCCATTTTCTCTGGCCATTTTTAAAGCAAGACGAGTACTTTCAGGAATACGATGGGTAGTTTCAGAAACCAGTGTCCCATCAATATCAAAAAATATTATACTTTTGTCCATTGTCTCTCCTCCAAATATATTAAATTGAAATGTAATATTATTATACAGTATTATCTCATATTAAAAAAGAATTGTTAATAAAATGCAGAAGGTATATGATTCCACTTAAAGATATAATAAAAAACTATTAAAGCTAATAGAATATATATAGAGAGGTGATATAAAGATGAAAGTCATAAGAACATGTAGAACTTGTGAATTCAATATTAATAATGTATGTGAGAGTCATCATAGCGAGAATGGATATAGGTGGAATATAGATAATTTGGATATAGAACGTAAATGCTGGTCGGTATCTTCAGAATATGGAAAGATGTTAATAGATAGTTTAAGTGAAGAAGATAAAAAAGAATATGAAAATAATAATGGACTTGGAGTATATGATGTCATAAGAAAATTAGAAACAGGGCGATGGAAATAAAATTACTGATAATAAACCATACTATTTAGAGAAGATATTTGACACAATAAATTACACGTGTACAATATAAAATATAGGTGTGCAAAATTTAGAAGTAAAGATAAATTTACTCAAAATAAAAAATATAAAATACTATATGAAAAAGGAGATACAAAATGAAAGCATATGAACGTTTGTTAAAATACGTAAAAATTTATACAACATCTGATGAAGATTCAGCTTCTCATCCTACAACAAAGAGACAGTTTGATCTTGCCAATATTCTGACAGAAGAAATGAAATCATTGGGAATACAGGGTGTAAGATGTGATGAAAATTGTTATGTATATGGATACATTCCAGCAACAGAAGGATATGAAAATAAAAAGGCAATAGGACTTATAGCACATATAGATACAGCGCCAGCAGCATGTGGTGAAAATGTAAAACCTCAGATAATAGAAAATTATGATGGAGGAGATGTTATTTTAAAAGGAAATAACAGCATACTTTCACCTAAAAAATTTCCTCATTTAAAGAACCTAAAAGGAAGAACATTAATAACTACTGATGGAACAACTCTTCTTGGAGCTGATGATAAGGCTGGAATAGCAGAAATTCTTACAGCATGTGAAACTATATTAAATAAGAATATACCACATGGTAAGATATGTATTGCATTCACTCCTGATGAAGAGGTTGGTCTTGGAGCACATCTTTTTAATGTAAAAGAATTTGGAGCAGATTTTGCATATACAATTGATGGTGGAATTGAAGGAGAAATTTCTTATGAAAACTTCAATGCAGCTATGGCTAAAGTTGAAATTAGTGGTGTATCGGTTCACCCAGGAAGTGCAAAGAATACAATGATTAATGCATTAAATGTAGCAATTGAATTTGATTCTATGCTTCCAGCTTGTGAAAAACCAGAATATACAGAAGGTTATGAAGGATTTTATTATTTAGAAAAGCTTAGTGGAAATACAGACAGTGCTTCAGCTGAATATATTATAAGAGACCACGATTTTGGAAAATTTGAAGCAAAGAAAGATACAATAAAACTTGCAGAAAAACTTCTAAATGAAAAGTATGGAGATGGAACTGTAAAAGTTACACTAAAAGATCAGTATAAGAATATGCTGGAACATATCAAACCTTGTTTTCATTTAATTGATAATGCAATAGAATCAATGAAGGAATTAGGTGTTGAACCAGTTATTGAGCCTATAAGAGGCGGAACAGATGGTGCTACATTGAGCTATATGGGTCTTCCTTGTCCAAATCTTGGAACAGGCGGATATGCATATCATGGTGAATTTGAGCATATAACTGTAGAGGGAATGGACATAGCAACTGATATAATTATTAAAATATTAGAAAAATATGCACAGGAATAGAAATAATATATAAATTAAAGATAATTTTAAGGTAGATTAATATTAATCTACCTTAAATTATTATACATAAAGTTAAAATCATATTTGATTATAATAAGCAGTGAATTCTTAGTAATTGTCTTTGGCTTCATAAATATAAAGTAATTATTAATTATTATGGATGAATGTTGAAATAATGAAATTGATAGGATTTTATGCTATAATATGAAAATACAGAAAGCTAAATTGGAAAGGAGCAGGTTGCTGTTATATTGAATATATCAAGGCAGTAACGATAAGTGTATGCTAGAGTTAAGGAATATATGTTTTACAGTAGAAGATGACAAAGAAATATTAAAGGATGTTAATCTGACTATTGATGATTTGAAATTTATTGCAATTACAGGACCTAATGGTGGTGGTAAATCGACCCTTGCAAAAATAATAACAGGCATTAAAAAACCTACAAGCGGCCAGATTATTTTTAATGGTGAAGATATAACTAGTTTAAGTATTACTGAAAGAGCAAGAAAAGGAATAAGCTTTGCATTTCAACAGCCTGTAAGATTTAAAGGAATAACAGTTAATGATCTTATTACCCTTGCAGCAGGAAAAAAAATAACCAGAAAAGAAGCATGTGAATATTTACGTGAAGTGGGATTGTGTGCAAAGGAATATATCGATAGAGAAGTTAATGGAAGTTTATCAGGAGGAGAGCTTAAGAGAATAGAAATTGCAACAATTATTGCAAGGGGAACAAAGCTTTCATTATTTGATGAACCTGAAGCCGGAATTGATATATGGAGCTTTAATAATATGATAAGTGTTTTTGAAAAGATGAGAAGAGAAATAAAAGGATCAATAGTGATTATATCTCATCAGGAGAGAATACTTAATATTGCAGATGAGATAGTCCTTATTGAGGGAGGTAAAATCAAATCTCATGGCAGAAAAGATGATATATTACCTAAACTGCTTACAACAGCTGGAAATTGTAGTTTTTATAAAGGGGAAGAATAAACATGGATGATATACAAAAAAATTTACTAAAAGAAATTTCAGATTTACATAGTATTCCAGAAGGAGCTTATAATATCAGAGTTGATGGAGCTTTAGCCCTTAGAAATACAACAGCTAATATCGATATTGTTTCTAAGAAAGATAAAAGTGGAATTGATATTTATATAAAAGAAAACACTAAAAATGAGAGTGTACACATTCCAGTAATATTAAGCCAATCTGGAATGACAGATCTTGTTTATAATGACTTTCATATAGGAGAAAATGCAGATGTTACAATAGTTGCAGGATGTGGTATTCATAATGGAGGAGATAAGAAATCTCAACATGATGGAATCCATACATTCTACATTGGTAAAAATGCAAAAGTAAAATATATTGAAAAACATTATGGAGAAGGTGAAGGAACTGGAGAAAGAGTATTAAATCCTGTAACAATAGTAAATATTGAAGATGGAGGATACATGGAAATGGAAACTACTCAGATTAAAGGAGTAGATTCAACAAAGAGAGTCACAAAAGCTAAATTAGATGATAATGCAACACTTGTAATAAAAGAAAAAATAATGACTCATGACAGCCAGTTTGCTGAAACTGAATTTGAAGTTGATTTAAATGGAACAGACTCAAGTGCAAATGTTGTTTCAAGATCTGTTGCTAAAAATAATTCAAAGCAGGTATTTTTATCTAAGATTAATGGAAATAATAAGTGTGCAGGACATACTGAATGTGATGCAATAATTATGGATAATGGATGTGTAAAGGCAATTCCGGAGATAACTGCAAACAATGTTGAGGCAAGCCTTATCCATGAAGCAGCAATAGGAAAGATTGCTGGCGAACAGTTAATAAAACTTATGACTTTAGGTTTGACTGAACAGGAAGCTGAAGAACAGATTGTAAGTGGATTTTTAAAATAATTTATATATGAAAATTAGTAAAAAGTTCTGCTATAAATGACAGGGCTTTTTATTATGTATAAATTATCTCAAACAAGTATATTTTTTCTTAATACTATTTAAAAAAAATTATATTTAAGGTATAATTAATGTAGGGAGAAATTTAAATATAATAAATATAACTAAGGAGAATACAATAATGAAATGTACTGTTTGCGCACTAATAATTAAAGACGATTTTGAAAACATACTAATTTTAAAAAAGAAGGTTAAAAAGGGAGAAATAGGTAAATGGTCCCTTCTTAGTCAAAAATTAAGAGGCAAAGAAAGCGATGAAAAATGTTTAAATAAAGCCAGCAACAAAATTTTAAAAACTATTATATTTGATTTAGAACCTTATAAAGAAGTTATGGTAAATGAAGAGTTAGACGAAGGCATAAGAGTTTACAAAGGGGAAATTAAGGGGAGATTTGTATTAGATAAGACATATGAAGATGCACAGTGGGTTCATAAAAGCGAATTAAGTGAGTACGAATTTGAAGATGTGGACAGGCTTATAATAGAAAATTATATAGAAGAATAGCAGGAAAATTCTTAGCTTGCTTTATATATAAATGAGTAAGATAATAAAAAAGTTACTTTCAACTTATAATATAGTTGGGTAACTTTTTTTGATTAATAGTTATCAATTAAATAAGGAGGAAGGAATTTGAAAAATAATGCAGCAATTAGAGAATTCAAAAAATATAAGAGTCAGATAAATCAAATTGAAGAGATAATAGAACATTCAAAACCAGGGGCCCTTATTGAGCATGAAAGTTCAGTAAGAAAAAAGCTTCGTCACTTAAATGAACTTAAAATAGATTTAAAGGATTATAATCAAGTTGTAGAGAGATATGAAGAATTATTAGAATATGTTTCACAGAAGCTTCTTGCAGAATATAATAGGAAGAATAATACTGATTTTGATTTTTACGAAGTTGTACGTGGAAATTATAATGTGTTTTTGAATTCAGGAATTATGACTGTTTTAACAAAAATGCATATACCACAGCTTGCATTAAAAGAATTTGAAGAGACTTTTCCAGATAATCCAAAGGATGAATACAGACATGCAAGAAATATGAGAAGAAAGTTTTATATTCATCTTGGAGATACTAACACAGGTAAGACTTATACAGCAATAGAAAGACTTAAAACTGCTAAAAAGGGCGTATATCTTTCTCCACTTAGAATACTTGCACTTGAAAATTATGAAAAGCTTAATAATCAAGGAATAAAGTGTGATCTGCTTACAGGTGAAGAGGAAATAATAAATCCAGGTTCAACTCATGTATCATGTACTATTGAAAGAGTCAATTTAAAAGAACACTATGATATTGCAGTAATAGATGAAATCCAGATGATAAGTGATCCATTTAGAGGAATGGCATGGAGTAAAGCTGTTCTTGGACTTCAATGTGATGAAATACATATATGTGGTGCGTTGAATACAAAAGACCTTTTAATAGAAATGCTTGAGGACTGCAGGGAAGAATATGAAATAAAAGAATATAAAAGAGCCATTCCACTTGTAGTTGAAGACAAAAACTTTAGTTATAATGATGTAAAAGAAGGAGATGCACTTGTTGTCTTTTCTAAAAAAAGAGTTCTTGAAATTGCTCAGGATTATTCTGAGAGAGGAATCAAATGCAGCATCATATATGGAGATCTGCCTCCAGAAGTAAGAAAAATGCAGTATGAACAGTTTGTGAATAAGGAAACAAAGGTGCTTGTTACAACTGATGCAATTGGTATGGGAGTAAATCTTCCAATTCAGAGAATAGTATTTATGAGCATAAGAAAATTTGATGGTGAAGAAGTCCGTGAACTTACATCACAGGAAATCAAGCAGGTTGGAGGCAGAGCAGGAAGAATAGGAATTTATGATGTAGGATATGTAGCTTCTGTTGGAGGAAATGCTCATATAATAAAGGATAAACTTGAAAAAGAAGATAAACCTATAGAAAGAGCTGTAATAGGACCTTCAGAAGCAATACTTACAATAAAAAGTCTTCCGCTAAATGAAAAATTAGCTTTATGGAAAACTAGAAAAGAAAAAATTGATTTTTATACAAAGATGGATATAAGTGAATATTTATATGTTTTAGATAAGATTAAAAGATATAAACTGCCGGAAGAAGTTCAATGGGATTTATTAAAAGTGCCTTTTGATGTTTCTAGAGATGAGCTTATGGAGACATTTTTAAATTATGTAGATGAGCTTTTTGTAAACAAGCAGAAAAAACTTTTTACTCCTGAATGCTATTCTGGTAATCTGGATGAACTTGAAATATACTATCAAAAAATCAATATGTATTATTCATTTTCTAAGATTTTTGCTTTAGAGTTTGATGTGGAGTGGGTATATAACGAAAGAATGAAAGTAAGTGAAGATATTAATGAAATTCTGTTAAGGATGTAATTTATAAAATTTCTCTAAACATAAACCTTTTCATACTACAATGAAAAAAATTATCAATAAAAAATATAAAATAATATTTAAAAAATTTGTATTTTAGTATATACTATTAATTGATTAAAGATATATTAATTATATTAAAATAATCCCAAAGGAGAGCGACCAATGACTGAATTAAACCATGAACTTGGAATTATAGCATTAGAAAGCTGCAGAGAATTAGGAAATGCTATAGACAAGTATATTCAAAAAAAGAGAGAATGTAATGATTCATTCTTAATTCCTCTTGATGAAATTAGATTTTCAAACGGAGAAGGTAAGGTAAAGATTTCTGAGACAGTTAGAGGCAGAGATATTTATATATTATGTGATGTAGGAAACTACAGCTGTACATATAAAATGTTTGGAATTGTAAATCATAAAGGACCAGATGAACATTTCCAAGATATAAAGAGAACTGTTGCTGCCATCAGAGGTAAAGCAGCAAGAATAACTGTTATCATGCCATTATTATATGAATCAAGACAACATCGTCGTAAAGGAAGAGAATCACTTGACTGTGCATTAGCACTTCAAGAGTTAGAAAGACTTGGAGTAGATGAAATCATAACATTTGATGTTCATGACCCTAACATCCAAAATGCGATTCCATTACTTTCATTTGAAAATGTCTATCCAACATACGATATGGTAAAAGCACTTGTATCGAATGAAGATACTTTAGAATTAGATAAAGAAAAATTATTAGTTATAAGTCCTGATACTGGAGCTATGGATAGAGCTATCTATTATGCAGGGGCATTAGGCGTAGATGTAGGATTATTTTACAAGAGAAGAGACCATTCAAGAATTGTTAATGGAAAGAACCCTATAGTTCAACATGAATATGTAGGAAGAAGTGTAGCTGATAAAGATGTATTAATAGTTGATGATATGATTGCATCAGGAGAATCAGTTATCGATATAGCACAAGAATTAAAGAAGAGAAATGCTAGAAATGTATATGTTGCTGCAACATTCGGATTCTTTACTGAAGGAATTGAAAGATTCAATAAATTCTATGATGAAGGAGTAATAAGCAGAATATACTGTTCTAACTTAACATATGTATCACCAGAACTAAAGGATGCACCTTGGTTCTATGCAGTAGATATTTCAGAGCTTTGTGCAAGAATAATCAACAGATTAAATCATGGTCAATCTATTGCTAAATACATGGATGCAACTAGAATAATTCATGATTTATTAAATGAATAACTGCATTTTTCAAAAACCTGAAGATATTAATCTTCAGGTTTTTTATTATGGTGTACAGGCAATATTTTATTTAAAAGAGTGTATAATAAATATGAATATAGTAGAAGATTATAATAATATAGTATTGGAGGATATAAAGATGAGAAGGTTATTGAGCTGCATTGCTGCTGCAGCAGTATCTATGACTTTGGCTGGATGCAGCAGCAGTATTAAAGGCGATAATACATCAGATATTGAAATTAATACAGATGAAAATAACTATGAAGATAACATGAATTCTGAAAGTGAAGCGTGTGAAACATCTAATGAAAATTCAGATAGTGATGAAATAACAAATGAAGAAGAAACAATTGATAGTCAGGAAGGAGATATATCAGGCAATGAAAATAGTAATAACAGTCAAGAAAAAAAGCCTGATGAAAATTCTAAAAAGGTAATTGTAATTGATCCTGGACATGCATCAAGATCTAATCTGGAAAAGGAAGAACAGTCACCAGGAACAGGAATAATGAAAATTAAAGATGGTGGAGGTGCTCAGGGGGATACCACTGGTACGCCTGAATATGTTGTAAACATGAGCGTAGCTATGAAGCTTAAGAATCTTTTAGAATCAGAAAATTATACTGTTATAATGACTAAGACATCAAATGATATAAGTATTGGTAATATTGAAAGGGCTAATATTGGAAATGATAATAATGCGGCGCTTGTAATAAGAATACACTGTGATTCAGCAGAAAATCCAAGTGCTAAAGGAGCATCAATGCTGGTTCCAGCTAAGACAGGCTATGCAAATGATATAGCTGATATAAGCAGAAAATATGGTGAAACTGTACTTAACAGCTTAGTTGAAACAGTACAGATGAACAATAGAGGAATATCAGTAAGAGATGATATGACGGGCTTTAACTGGTCTAAGGTTCCAGTGATATTAGTAGAAATGGGATTCATGTCAAATCCAGAAGAAGATAAACTGTTAAGTGATGATAACTATCAAAATAAACTTGCTCAAGGGTTATGTAATGGAATAGTTAAATGTTTTGAATAAATTACATAAGCTTCAGATTAAAAGACTGTCAGAATAGAATATGACAGTTTTATCAGAACCATAAAAATACATTATTTATATATTAAGATAAAATTAAAAGTATAAAAATTAATAATATAAGTCTTCTAAAAGACATATTATCTTTTAGAAGACTTAATTTAGTTTAATGTTTTATTAAGTTATTCTTAATAATTATATAACTTATATATTATTGACTATGATTGTACACCAGGGATATAATATATTATATGTTAACAATTATTGATTGTTCATAATTGTTTAGAGTTAATATTTCAAGAGATAAATGAAATTGATAATAGTCAATGAGACTAAAGGAGATTAATATGAGAAGTAAGAAAATACAGGCACTAGTGGTTTCAGCACTTGTATCATGCATGATAGTCACTGGCAGCACTCCTGTTTTTGCAGTGCCAAATGATACGGCAGCTGCTGATACTGAAATAACAGGTAATGAATCCAGCGAAA
>JBJEJM010000287.1:13095-15176 GCA_051878075.1 Clostridium sp.
CTTTTAGATGCAGTTCAAAAAATACACTTAATATCCAAAATATGTACAAGCGATAAGAAACTTATAAATGATGCAAAAGAGGCAAAAGAAAGTCTTACTGAGATCAAAGAAAACATTGAAAAAGAGCAGAAAGAACTTGAAAAGAGTAAGGAATACCTTGAAAATGAAATAAAAGTATTAGAGAGTGACAAAGAAAGATTAATAAATTATGTTAAAGAAAACAGCAGTCTTCTTGATTTAAGTACAAGCAATATAGTACCAGTAACACTTCCATCAGATATTTCTGAAGAAGTAAAAAATCTTATACTTGAAGCTGAAAAATATTTAGGCATACCATATTTATGGGGAGGAACAACCCCAGATGGATTTGACTGTTCTGGTCTTATGCAGTATGTATTTGCAGCAGAAGGGATATCCATTCCTAGAGTTTCACAAGATCAACAGAAGTTTAGTACAAAAATTCCTATGTCTGAAATAAAACCAGGAGATTTAGTATTCAATAAACCTTCAGATGCAACACATGTAGGAATGTACATTGGTAATGATATGTATATACATGCTCCTCACACTGGTGATGTTGTTAAGATCAGCCAGTTATCAACTTCAAATATGAAGTATGTTGGAAGGGTTTTAGAAAGCAATAACAAGGAAGCTAGTGAAACAAGTGAAGCTACATCAGAGGCGGAAAATCAAAATTAAAGATACAGAGAAAATTCACTATATATATTCTATATAGTGAATTTTATGTTTAAATATCTATAATATTAACAAGTTTTAAACCCCATTTGAGAAATCCAGTGTTTCATTCCACCAGGATTACGAGTTTGTATGAAAATACGTCCTGGGCCTGTAAAACGGCATACAAGACCTTCACCAGAAGTGAAACTGCTGATCCATCCTTTCTTTGAGGCTTTTTCTATATTAAATTCAAGAGCTTCATCCCATGCAACTAAATGAGAGTTATCAATTATAATTTCTTCACCTGGATTCAGGTTCATTTCATGAATTGCTCCATAGCTGCTTACAAAAATAGTTCCTGTTCCTCTTGCACCAAGAATGAAAAATCCTTCTCCTGAAAATAATCCTTTTGAAAGATTTTGAACTTTTGTTGTAATATCAACGCTCATAGTTGAAGCAAGAAAACCATCTTTTTGTAGTTTAATGCCTGTACCATTTAATTCAATAGGTATTATGTCACCAGGAAGTGCATGTGCAAAAATAATATCTCCTGGACCTCTGTTTGCAGCTAGATACTGAAAAAAGAATTTCTCGCCAGCTGCCATTCTAGCAAGTCCTTTTAATATGCCTCCTTCTGTAGTTCCTGTTATATCTATGGTAGGTGACATTGAAATCATTGCATCAGATTCAGCTTTGATTTGTTCTCCATGTTCCAGATGGCATTTGACAATGGGGAAATTTCCCTTGTGTAAAATTTCGTAGTTCATTATTATTCCTCCAATGATAAAGTAAAGAATTAACATATTTTAGTTAATTTCTAAATAAATCATAACACAAAAATTTCCTGATTAAAACTTTATTAATAATATTAAATTATAATAGTATGATTCACTAATGTATGGATTGAAATGTAATATAAAAGAAAAAATTACAATTAGAGTACTAAAAATACTTGTAATATGAAAATATTTAGTGTAAAATATTTATGTAAAGGTTTAAATGGATAATACAAGAATTTATATGAAATTTTTTAATTGGGGAGGGGAATATTTGGTTATATATGTGTTGAATGTATTAAATGATAGTATAAATAAAAAAAGAAAAAATAATGATAAGCCACAATGCGGATGCATACTGATGAATGATGAAAGATACATATCACGTTTTGCAGATATTAAAAAAAGCAATAGTATGAATGAAATCAACGATAAGATTGCAAATATAGTAGAAATAATTAAAAAATATAAAGTATCAGTGGCTGATACACTGAATATTTTTGAACATGTAATTGGAAATGAACATAATATGTGGCTCATTGACAGAATTTATAATGGTGAAGGTAACAATATAAATGAATGTCTGCTTAGTAAATACATTGGTGAAATCATTTACAGCGATAATTG
>JBJEJM010000287.1:15276-19813 GCA_051878075.1 Clostridium sp.
ATATATTTAATGAAAAAGCTGTTTATATTGAAATATAAATAACTTTTTTGCTATAATTCCATTGAAATGAGGTGGATATAATGGCAAGAAAAAGCAGCCGAAATACAGATATATTAAAAGACACTAAAAATACAACATCTCCTAAAATATATTCTTTATTAGTTGAACTTGTAAACAGCGATAGAGAAGATCTGGCTGAAGATGTTTTAAAAGCTGATTATTTATTGGAATACACTAGCAATTGCATTAAAGATAAGGATTATAAAGAAGCTAAACATACTATAAAAATGGCAAAAGAAAGAATTGATAAAGTTAAAAATTCTGATTTTAATGTGGATTATTTAATGTATCTTTATGAAGGTATACATTCAAAAATTAAATAAGAAATATAGAACCTGGCATGCATGATAATATTCATGTATGTCAGGTTTTTGTTTATATTAATCTTTTGTAAAATGACGTTTATAAATAATTACAAAATAAAAATAATTATAAATAATATTTGCTTAATCTTAAATCATATTATTCTGATAAGAAATACTTGACATTGAATGTGAGAATTAGTATCATATAAGACAGATGATAGCGTTTTTCAAATAACATAAGTTATTATTTGATTGCGATTTTAAATTAATGAAAGGGGAACTTAATGGTTTTGTCTTATAAGATCATTTGTTATTCTGATGAACAAAAGATGAAATAAAAGTAGTACAAGTTATGAATAAAAAAATATTGGTACCTATTTTTGTTATATTGTGCTTTATATCTCTATTTATTGGAGTGCATGACATAACTTTAGTGGATATAATAAACTTTGATGTTGAGAAAATAAATATTTTATTAATAAGCAGAATGCCAAGACTTGTAGGATTGGTTATTGCAGGAGTAGGAATGAGCATAAGCGGAGTTATTATGCAGCAGATAAGCAATAATAAGTTTGTTTCACCTACTACAGCAGCAACATTGGATTCAGCACAGTTTGGAGTAATTGTTTCAATGATGATTTTTCCAGTGGCAACTTTAACACAAAAGATGATAGTGGCATTTATATTTTCACTTATAGGAACATTTCTGTTCATGGGAATTCTGCAAAAGGTAAAAATGAAGAATGTGGTTTTTATACCTCTTATAGGTATAATGGTTGGAAATGTAATTGGATCACTTACAGAGTTTGTGGCTTATAAGAATAATCTTGTTCAAAATGTAGGAGCATTTTTTCAGGGAAAATTTGCACTTGTTATAAAAGGGAACTATGAACTGCTTTATCTTACAATTCCATTATTGATAACAGCATTTTTGTACGCAAATAAATTTACTATAATCGGAATGGGAGAAGATATATCAAAAAACCTAGGACTTGATTATAAAAAGGTAAGTAATATTGGAATAACAATAGTAGCAATGATAAGTGCTCTGGTTATTATAACAGTTGGTAATATACCATTTATAGGACTTATAGTTCCAAATATAGTATCACTTTTTAAAGGTGATAATATAGGAAAAAATATTGGAATTACAGCACTCTTTGGAGCAAGTTTTGTAATTTTATGCGATATAATAGGAAGACTTGTTATATATCCATATGAAGTTTCAATTAGTCTTACAGTTGGAGTTATAGGAAGTATAATATTCCTTTACTTAATATTAAGGAGAAATAAAAATGCAGCATAGAAAAGACAGAAAAAGATTATTATTTCTTTTAGGTTTAACAATAATAGCAATATGTTTATTCCTTTTTCAAGGATTAAATGCAAGAAATTTTGATTATAACATGAGCAGAAGGATACCTAAGATAGTGGCAATATGTCTTACAGGAACAAGTATAGCAGTTTCATCAATGCTGTTTCAGACTGTTACTAATAATAGGATTCTTACTCCAAGTATCTTAGGACTTGATTCATTATATAATTTTGGTCAGACATTATGTGTATTTGCTTTTGGAGTAAATAGTGTGATGATGACAGATAAGAAATTAAACTTTTTTGCCTCAGTATTTATAATGCTTTTTGGAACTGTACTTTTATATAAGATGGTTTTCAAAAAAGGAAAGAATATTTTTACACTGCTTTTAGTGGGTACTGTAGTTGGAACATTATTTAGAAGTTTAAGTTCATTTATGTCTGTGCTTATTGATCCAAATGATTTTATAGTATTACAAAGTAAAATGTTTGCAAGTTTTAATAATGTTAATACAGATATACTGTTTGTTGTAATAATTATTTTAATAGCTATAGGAATATATATGTATAAGGATATAGACAAGCTGGATGTTATGCTTCTTGGCAGGGAAGCAGCTATTAATCTAGGAGTAGATCATGATAAACTTTCAAAAAAAATACTGCTTATTGTATCGCTTCTTGTGTCAATATCAACTGCTCTTGTAGGGCCTATAACATTCCTGGGCATACTTGTTGTTAACTTATCATATCATTTGTTTAGTACATATAAGCATAGTTATCTGCTTGCAGGTTCATCTCTTATAAGCATGATAGCATTAGTAAGCGGACAGTTTATAGTAGAGAGAATATTAAATTTCTCATCTACAGTAAGTATAATAATTAATTTTATAGGTGGAATTTACTTTATCTATATATTAGTAAAACAGGCTAAAAATTAAGTCTGTATGACATAGTAATTTGGAGGACAATATGATTGAAGTAAAAGGTCTTGTTAAGAAATATGGGAATAAGACAGTAGTAGATAACGTTTCATTAAATATAGAAAAAGGAAAGATAACATCTTTCATAGGGCCAAACGGTGCAGGAAAAAGTACAGTATTATCTATGATTTCAAGAATTATGGATAAGGATTCTGGAACTGTAACCATAGATGGCATTGAAATGGAAAAGTATGATTCTAAGGAACTGGCTAAAAAGATATCTATATTAAAACAGTCAAATAATATCAATGTACGTTTAACTATAAGAGAAATAGTAAGCTTTGGAAGATATCCTCATTGTGAAGGAAGGCTTACAAAGGAAGATGAAAAGTATATTGATGAAGCAATTGAATACATGGAGCTCACAGATATTCAGAACAGGTATCTAGATGAATTAAGTGGAGGACAAAGACAAAGAGCGTATATTGCAATGGTTATAGCCCAGAATACAGAATATGTATTACTTGATGAACCATTAAATAATCTGGATATGAAACATTCAGTAGCTATGATGAGAGTCTTTAGGAGATTAGTTGATGAACTTGGCAAGACTGTTATAATAGTTCTGCATGATATTAATTTTGCATCAGTTTATTCTGATAATATAGTAGTTCTTAAGAATGGCAAATTAGAAAAAAGTGATAAAACTGAAATTATAATCAATAAAGAAACATTAGAAGATATATATGAAATTGATTTTGATATAAGAGAAATCAATAACAATAAAATATGTGTATATTTTTAGTAGATTTATTAAATTAAATATAGAAGTCAAATGATAATGAAAATTATAAACAAAAGAACTGGAGGTAAATAAAATGAAAAAAAGAAGATTATTAAGCATGTTACTTACAGCAGTAGTAGCAGCAGGAGTATTAACAGGATGTGGAACAGCAGCAGATGCTGAAAATAAAACAACTGAAATGATAACTGTTACAGATAGAAATGGAGAAGTGGAAGTTCCTAAGAATCCTGAAAAAGTAGTAGTTTTAGATTATGGTTCATTAGATGTGTTGGAGGAAATTGGAGTAGATAGTGTTGTGGGTGTACCAAAGAATGGAATGCCTGAATACTTAAACAAATATGAAGATGATAAATATACTGATATTGGTGGAGTAAAAGAATTCAATTTCGAAACAGTAAATGAATTAGCACCAGATTTAATTATAATTGAAGGAAGACAAGCGGATTCGCTGGAAGAATTACAAAAGATTGCACCAACAGTTTATCTTGGATCAGATGGAGCTGATTATCTAAATAGTGTTAAGAATAATGCAAAAGTATTAGGACAAATATTTGATAAAGAAAAGGAAGTTGAAGAAAAGCTATCTAATATAGATACAAGAGTTAATGAAATAAAAGAAAAAGTTACAGGAAATAACTTAAATGCTTTAGCTACAATGGTAAGTGATGGATCAATGAGTGTTTATGGCGCAGGTTCAAGATTTAATTTAGTTTATAATGAATTAGGGTTTGTTCCAACAGATGCATCAATAGAAGTTTCTAATCATGGGCAAAGCATATCATATGAATACCTGGCAGAAAAGAACCCTGACTATTTATTTGTTATAGATAAAGGTGCAGTTACAGGAAGTGGAAATCCTGCAAAAGAAACTATTGAAAATGAATTAGTTAAAACAACTAATGCTTATAAGAATGGGAAAATAGTATATGTTGATTCAGTAGCATGGTATGTTGGAGGAGCAGGATTCAAAGCTCTTGATAAGATGCTTGATGATGTTGAAAATGCACTTTAATAATAATTTTATACATTACATGATACATAGATAATAAGTAATATAATTTATGAGATACATCCTAAATTAGTAATTAACCAGAATGATTTAAGAGATACATCCTAAATTAGTAATTAACCAA
>JBJEJM010000287.1:19913-36692 GCA_051878075.1 Clostridium sp.
ATTAGTAATTAACCAAGAATAATTTTATAGATACTTTTTAAATTAGTGATTGACCAGCAAAAAAGGAATTCGAATAGAATTCCTTTTTTGTGTAAATAATTTATGTGATTATTAACTATTTATTATAATTAGTGGTTAATAATTTATATTAACCTAATTATTCTGAATCCTCTTCAAAACCTTCTTCCTGCTCAATTATTTTATAGAATATGTCTTTTACTTTATTGAAAGTATCTTCATTATCTATATTTAATAATTCAAAATTATCTGAATCATTTTCTTCAAAATATTCATATATGAAAATTCTTTCTCCAGATTCATTAACTAAAGCTATATAGTATTTTGAATCTATTTCTATTATATCGATTACTCTGCATTGAAGATTTGAACCATCATCAAGTTCAAGATTCATCATTCTATTTTTATATGTATTTTCTTTTAAATTAATCATTTTAAATCACTTCCGTTTATTTTTATTTATTATAATTATACTAATAAATTAATGCTAAGTACATTGATTTTAAATAAAGATTTAAAGAGCAGGATATAAATAATTATGGAATAATAAAAAAATTATACTTATATAATGTGAGGAATAATAGAAAAATAAACAGATATATTTAATATAAGAAACATTAAAATGGTATATAAAGAATTATTTATTTTTATGGAAAGGAAGGGTATTATGAAAAAAATAAAATATGTATGTCCAAAATGCGGATGTGAACAATATGACAGTGATGTATTTCAGGCAACAGGTGGAAACTTTGCAAAAATATTTGATGTACAGAATAAAAAGTTTATTACTATAACATGTAATGACTGTGGATATACCGAATTATATAAAAGTAAGAGCAATAGTGCATGGAATATACTAGACTTTTTTACAAATTAGAATTATTAACTATTAAAATATGATTTAGTGAAAATAAACTATAATTGACATTTTGAGATAATGATAGAATATATGATAAAACATAAGTATAGCTTTCATTCTTTTATAAGAATGAGGGCTTTTTGTTTAATAAAATATTATTATTAATTGTTTCGGTTAAAATTAAAGAGATAAAAAGCATATAAAAAAGATATAAAAAATCTATGCAAACGTTTGACAAAATATAAATATATGTTGTATTATATTATTTGTGGATTTTAATGTAATAATTTTTCTAAAAATATAAAAAAGTATTATATAGAACAGAGGAAGAGGAATATGAAAAAAGGAATTGAATTAATTAAAAGAATTATATTATTCTTTTTAGGAATGAGTATAATTCAAATGGGAGTAGCATTATTTTTAAAGACTAATATAGGTTCAGATACTTTTACAGTCTTTACGCAAGGGCTTGCGACAACATTAGATAAAACAGGATTAAGCAATAATAGTATTGTTAATATGATTTCAGGTAATCAAGGTGTTACACCTGGAGTGGCCAATATGATTATTTTAGTTATAATGACTACAGTTATTTTATTGATTGAAAGAAAACGTATTAATATAGGTACATTAATATGTGTTGTAGGGGTAGGTCCTATAATAGATTTAGGAGTAAAGATAATCTCTTATTTCCCAGTTGATACATACAACATATTTGTAAAGATGCTGTTAGTAGCAGGTGGATGCTTTATAATTGCAGTTGGATTTTCTATTTTATCAGCAGCTAATTTAGGTGTAGCACCAAATGATATAATTCCATTTATCATTGTTGATAAAACAAAAGTGCAATATAGATGGGTAAGAATAGCAATGGATGCTGTATTCTTAATTGTAGGTTTCTTCTTAGGAGGAAAAGTGGGTATAGGAACTGTTATTTCATTATTTGCAATTGGACCATTTATACAAGCATGTTTACCAACAGGAGAAAAGATTGTAAACTTCATAGTTAAAGAAAAAGTGAAAAATCTTGAAGAAGCAGCAGCTTAAAATATTTAATAAAACTGCCAGGTAGAATGTATATTTCTATCTGGCAGTTTTATATTAATTTTTATATAAATAATGTAGTAAATTAATGAGCTTATGAATAATTATTATATGAAGACATGTTATTTATAAATTATGACTCTGAAAAAATGATAGAATATGTTATTTTTTGAGAAGGTATTATTAAGGTTATTATGGTAAATAATTACCATTAAATGTTATAATTTAATATAGACATTAAAATAATTATAATACAAAGCTTAAATAACTATTAATAGAAGTATGATAAATTAGGTATGAATTATGCTGATATTTTAGTTATAGGCAATTATATAAATAAAGGGTTGTGATTTATGTGGAAGTAATTATAAAAGATGTCAATCATAAAAAATATATTGAGTTGAAAGGAAGGCTTGATAGCAATTCAAGTAATGATGTAACTGAAAAGATACTGGATGTAATTAAAGATGAAAGTGATATAACTATAGATATGAGTAAATGTTCATATGTGTCAAGTGCAGGTTTAAGGACACTTCTTACAATAGGAAAGATTGTTAAAATGAAAAGCGGGCATATGAACATTATTAATTTAGTTGAAGAAGTACGAGAAGTTATGGAAATGACTGGCTTTGGGAATATTTTTAAGGATTTTGAACAGTAGGGTATATACATTTGATTAATATTCTTGAAAAAGGAGAGGATTATATAATGATAAGGGTTGATAGCTATCCTACTCATGAAAAAGATGGAATTAAATATAGAATAGGCAAAGTACTCCCATATGGAGCTTCTATTGTCCCAAATGGAGTTAATTTTTCTATATTTTCAAAATATGCTACTTCATGTGAGCTTGTTCTTTTTAGAAAAAGAGAAAAGGAGCCTTATGCAGTAATACCATTTCCAGATGAATTCCGAATTGGTGACGTTTTTTCAATGATAGTGTTTGATATTGATTATGAAAATGTTGAATATGGATATAGGATGGATGGAAAATTCCAGCCGGAGGAAGGATTCTGGTTTAATAAAGAAAAATACTTATTGGATCCATATGCAAAATCAGTTTCTGGAAGAAACATATGGGGAGAAGATATAGACAAAGATAATAAGTTTCAGCACAGAGGAAAAATCATGTATGATGATTTTGACTGGGATGGAGATAAACCTCTTGAAACACCAATGGAGGAATTAATAATATATGAAACACATGTAAGAAGTTTTACTAAAGATGAATCAAGTAAAATAAAGCATGGAGGAACATTTGCAGGACTAGGAGAAAAGATTCCTTATTTGAAGAAACTTGGAATAAACTGTATTGAACTTCTTCCCATATTTGAATTTGATGAACTGGAAAATCTAAGAATAGTAGATGGGAAGAGATTATTGAATTACTGGGGATATAGCACAGTAAATTTTTTTGCGCCTAAAGCAGGCTATGCAGCTACAGGTAAGTATGGCATGGAGGCAGATGAGCTGAAAAATTTGATAAAAAACCTTCATCATGAAGGAATTGAAGTCATACTTGATGTTGTGTTCAACCACACAGCAGAAGGTAATGAAAAGGGACCTTACATTTCATTCAGGGGTATTGATAATAAAACATACTATTTACTTAATCCATATGGACAGTATTATAATTTCAGTGGATGCGGAAATACATTAAACTGCAATAATTCAATTGTTAGAAATTATATTTTAGATTCTTTAAGATATTGGGTATCTGAATATCATATTGATGGATTTAGGTTTGATCTTGCATCTATATTATCAAGAGATGAAAAAGGAGCACCAATGACTAATCCACCATTGTTAGAAACCCTTGCTCATGATGCAATTCTATCAAAAAGCAAACTTATAGCAGAAGCCTGGGATGCAGGCGGATTATATCAGGTAGGAAATTTTCCTTCATGGGGAAGATGGGCAGAGTGGAATGGAAAATACCGTGATACTATCAGAAAATTTCTTAAGGGTGATAGTGTAGCTCTTGAATTTATGAAAAGAATGGAAGGGTCTGAAGATTTATATAATAACAGGACTTCAAATGCATCCATAAACTTTATAACATGTCATGATGGTTTTACATTATATGATATGGTTTCTTATAATGAAAAGCACAACAAAGCTAATGGTGAAAATAATGTGGATGGAACTAATGACAATAACAGCTGGAATTGTGGATTTGAAGGAGAGACTACAGATGTATCAATTAATGAATTAAGAAAGAAACAGATAAAAAATGCTATTACAATTCTTTTAATGAGCAGAGGAATACCAATGATATTATCAGGAGATGAATTCTGTAATACTCAATTTGGCAATAATAATGCCTATTGCCAGGATAATGAGATATCATGGCTTAATTGGAATAACTTAAATATTTATGATGATATATTTAATTATTTTAAAGCAATGATCAAATTTAGAAAATCACATCCAGTATTAAAAAACAGCACATATGATACTGGCCAGAATAAAACAGGATATCCAGAAGTTTCATGGCATGGGGAAAAGCCTTGGAATTTTGAATTTTCTAATAACAGTCTTTCACTCGCAATTATGTATGTAGAAGAAAAAGAAAAGTATAAAATGGATGAAGATACATTTATATATATGGCAATTAATATGCACTGGGAGATGCATATGTATGAACTGCCAATACTTCCAGATGATAAAACGTGGTATATATTCTGTAATACTTCATGTGAATATGGAAAGGACATTTTTGATGAAAAAATAAGAATTCCTATAGAAGATCAAAATCATATTGTCGTTAATCCAAGAAGCATAATCATACTCCTTGGAAAGTAGCATTTATAGATGTTCATTATAGTACCGGCAATCAAATAGGCTCATAAATAATAGTGTAGGTGGATTTTATGAAGTGGTTAAGAAAAGAAGCTACATTAAAGAATTTGAACATAATGATAGAATTTATATTAAATAATTTAAAAAAAGATACAGATATAACAGAGAAGATAAACATGGAGATAAGACTTTTATGCGAGGAAGCTTTAATGAATATAATAAGCTATGCATATGAGGAAAATGAGAATACTGGCGAAATGATTGTTGGATACAAGTATGACAAAAAAAATAACTGCATAATTTTGAAAATATGTGATTATGGAATCAAGTTTAATCCAATTGAAAAAGAAGATCCTAATCTTACAGGTGATATTATGGAAAGGAATATAGGAGGATTAGGAGTTTTTTTAATAAAGAAGATTTCAGATTTTATTACGTATGAGAGAAAATTTGGAATGAATATATTGACAATACAAAAACATTTTATATCACCTGATAAAAAAAATTAACGTTATTAGGTTTATATTACGTAGAGCCTAGTGATAGGAACAGTGATTAACATTGAGTTATAAGTTTTAGAGGAGTGAAATTTTTTGAATAAAAATTTCTCATTAAAGGTAGATAAAGTTCAAATAAAAAGAGGAATATTAAGTACATTTTTCATATTTATATGTACATTGTTATTTCAAAATGCAAGGGAACTTATTCCTAGTATTGTGGAGATAAAGGTTGAAAGTGTATTTCCACCTGTTATAGGATTATATTTTGGAACTAGTGGTGCTATTGCATGTGCAGCTGGTAACTTATTGGTAAATTTATTAAATGGAAATAACAATTGGATTTTTTTAATCATAAACTTTTTTCTTAACTTTGTTTATGCTTATATACCATTTAAATTATGGTATACATTTAATATAAAAAACAAATGTGAGATACCTAATCTCAATGATATTAATGGAATATTGAGATATATGTATATAATATTTATAGATTCGCTCGTAATAACATTGATTTCAGCACTTTCATACAGCGTTGCTTTAGATAAGCAGTTAAACTTGGAATATATTATATTTGATTTTCTCAATAACTATAATTTTCAGTCAATTGTAGGAGCTCTTATTCTCATAATATTTTCTACAACTGAAATACGTCCATATATTCCAAAAACTAAATCCAATCATATGAGAAATGTACATTATGAATATATTTTATATATTATATGTGTATTAGTATTGTCTGGAATAATAAATAATCAAATAAAAACATTTATCAATAAATGGACTGTGTCAATACCATTGTTATTTGCATCTTATATACTTCTCATATTTTTTATAAGCAGACCAATAGTAAATAAAGAAAATAAGGTTGAAATATCAAAAATAAGAGGGGTATTTTCAATAAAGGGTAAAATAACTATAGGGCTGCTTTCTTTTGTTATAATATTTATCTGTTTTTTATATATAGTAGGCTATATATCACTAAAAAGCCATATAGGGAATGAATGGTATAAACAGATTTATGCAATTATCTGTATATCAAGTTATTTTATATTTGTAATAGCTATATTAGCTTTGAAATATGTAGAAAATACAATTACAGTTCCAATTCAGATCTTATTTAATGTGGTAAGAAAATTTTCAAAAGGTGATTATGAAAAGAACGAAAATAATCAGGAATTGATAAGTCAGTGTAAAGCTATAAGAACAGGAGATGAAATCGAGGAACTTGCCATGGTATTCTGCAAGATGATGAATGATATTCAGGAATATATAAAGAGCATTGAAGAATCAGCAATAGAAAAGGAAAAAGCTGAAGCAGAATTGATGGCTGCAACTAAAATACAGTCGTCACTGATTCCTAATACTTTCCCGGCATTTCCAAACAGAAGGGATTTTGAAGTATTTGCAAATATGAAACCTGCAAAAGGGGTAAGTGGTGATTTTTATGATTTTTATCTTTTGGATGAAAAATTAGCTTTTGTAATAGCAGATGTATCTGGGGAAGGAGTTCCAGCAGCTTTATTTATGATGACAGCAAAAAGTCTGATTAAAAATTCATTCATAAGTCATTCAGATATTGAAGAGGTTGTAAAAAATGTTAACAATGAGCTGTGTGAAAATAACGAAGAATTAATGTTTGTAACAGCATTTTTAGGTATAATTGATTTAAAGAGCGGCATAATGACTTATGTAAATGCAGGACATACACCACCTTTATTAAAGCATGATTTTGGTACATTTGAATATATAAATATTAAGAATAACTGTATTCTGGGAATAATACCAAATGCTAAATTTGAAAAGCAGGAAATGAAATTAAAGAAAAATGATATACTTTTTGTTTATACTGATGGAGTTACAGAAGCAATGGATTCTAGTGGGAATTTATATGGAATGAAGAGATTAAAAGAAGTATTAAATAAGGAAAATATGAAACATGTTGATGTTTATGGAATGATTCCAATGGTGAGAAAAGATATAGATAAATTCTGCAAGGGAGAAAAACAGACAGATGATATAACAATGTTTACTTTTAAATATAGCAAAGAAAAATGAAGTCAGTTGAGAGTTGAAAATTGAAAGTTGATAATTTGGGTTGATATTGCTGTGAAATATCTGTAAAATATATTTATTTTAGAAATTCTATATATAATTTTAATATGACTATCAATTATCAGCAATCAACTGATAGAGAAAGGTGACTAAAAAATACATGAGGAGAGATACAGAATAATGAAAAGTTTGGAAGGTAAAATACTATTAACATGTCCCATTTGTGGAGAAAATTTAGTTAAATATCCAGAACACAAAGTTTACAAATGTGAAAATAATCATTCATATGATATAGCTAAGCAGGGATATGTAAATCTGCTTATAAGCAATATGAAAAGAACTAAGAATCCAGGTGATTCAAAAGAAATGGTTTTAGCCAGGGTTGATTTCTTAAGAAGAGGATTTTATAAAACTGTAAGTGATAAAATCAATGAAACTATATATGAGTATTTTAAGGGCAGTGATAAAACAATAGATGTACTTGATGTAGGATGTGGTGAAGGATACTATCTTACTAATTTAAAAGAATACATAAATAATCAGAATATAAATGCACATTTTTATGGAATGGATGTATCAAAGGAAGCAGTGAAATATGCAAGCAGAAGTGAAAAAGAATGTGTATTTGCTGTAGGCAACAATTATCATATACCAGCAAAAGATAATTCAATTGATTGTATTTTATCAGTATTCAGTCCTATAGATATTGATGAAATAAACAGAGTATTAAAGAAAGATGGAATATTTGTAAGAGTCCTTCCAAGAGCTAATCATTTAATTGAAATGAGAAATATTTTGTATTCTGTTGTAAATCTTAATGATAAGGTATATACGGCAGATAGTGAAAAAGATGACTATGTGAAAGAGGTAAATGTTACATATAATTTAAATCTGAATAAAGAGGAATTTATAAGCCTTTTAAAAATGACTCCTCATTATTGGAAGTCAACTCCGGAAAATAAAGAAAAGCTTAATGAATATGATAACCTAGATATAACTGTAGATATGAGAATAGGAGTATTTAAAAAGGTTAGAAGTTAAGAGTTATCAGTGGAGATTTAATTCATAATTTCAGATGTAAAAGATGACTTGTAAATAATGAATCATAAAAAATGATAAAAAATCATATTATAATATTATATTAATAGAGAAATTATACAGAGCTTTAAAATGTAAAAATTATTAAATGAAAGAGAGGTTCAGCAGAGATTTAAAGTATTAGAATAAATTATATTTTAAATAGTATGCTAAAAGTATTAATGAGATATGTAATTGTTTGTTTAGTAAAAGGAGATGCTGGAGAATTTAATGACATTTTAAGAATGGATATTTATGATAAGTTTAAAGCAAAATCATCAAAACTTCCTCCACATTTTACAATTAAAGCTCCATTTGAATATGATGGAGACATAAGTCAGCTGGAAAATGATTTAAAGGTTTTATGTGAAAATGAAAAAGAACAGAGCTTTACAATGAGAAAGTATGGTCATTTTGACAATCGAGTAATATATATGGATGTTAATATGTCTAGAGAAGGTAAAAAACTTCATAATAAAATTATGGATGTTATGGAAAATTATCCATATATTAAATTTAATAAGAATGATGGAAGAGATAAAATATTTCATGTTACCCTGACTTCTAAAAAAGTACCTCCAATATTTGAGGATGTATGGAAATATGTAAATAATTATCCATTCGAATTTAAATGCAGTTTTGATAATATAACTATATATAAATGGAATAATAATACATGGGAACTTCATAAAGAATTCCTCATGAGGAAAAATAATTAATAAATAAAATATCGAAATAAATAGAAAATATTCAAAGATAGATAATAAAAATTTTTAAAAAATAAAATATAATAAATATTATGGATAAAATTTTGAGCATGTGTTATCTTATAAATAAGACATGTAATGTTTTATTTAGAAGGGAGGCATTTTATGTCAAAATATAAAGTTGGAGATGAATTAATAATTGTAAATGATCCAAACGAAGAAACAGAAAGATTCAAAAAGCTTACTTATCTTACTGTGGATGGAGATTATGCTCAAATAGCATGGGGATTAAAGATTGTAGATGTACAATATGAAAAACCATATGTAACATTAACATATACAAATGCTAGCGGATCTTTAAATAAGGTTTTTGCAGAATGTAAAGATGTTGAAAACTTTGATAGAGAAAAAATCTTAGAAAAAGCATTATTAAAGGCATTCCAAAATGAAATAATTCATATAACTGAATTTAAAAATAAATAATAAATAAAAAACTGTCATAGTTTAAAATGTACTTTTAGTCAAGGACATTTTAGTCTTATGACAGTTTTTTATTATAAAGCTAAAGCCTGATACAATTAAATTTATCAGCTGACTTCAGTATACATGTGTATACGGAATGTCTTTTTTGAGGTATATACAAAATAGTCATATGCTTCAGAATAGTATTGTAAAAGGTCAGGTCTGTATTCTGCAACATTTTTTAGGAAGTCATCAAATAGATTTAAAGATACAAGGATTTTAATTATATCTTTTGGATAAGGTGTGTTTTTAGTAAAGATTTTACGTGGATCTATAACTTTGATTTTTTCATTCTTATCAACAAAAATATGTGCATTTCTTATATTGATTCTTTTAAATTTCATTTTTTTAAAATCTTCAACTAAATCTACAATTTCGCAGGATAGATTATAAGATAGTCCATTAGCTTTAATATATTCCTTTAGTGTTATTCCTTCAACATATTCCCGAAGTACCATATTGTTTGCAATAAAGATGACCTTTGGAAAAAATCTGCTTTCTTTTACACATTCAAGTATTGAAACTTCATCTCTTGCTTTTTTTTTCTTATAAAAGATCTTAAGTGCAAAACCTTCAGGTGTAAGATAAACAGAGCCTTCATGACCTTTGCCTAAAAATTTACATTTTTTAATATCTAAAATGTATCTCATTTTATCCCTTTATAATATTGCTTTTTATATTCTATGCAGAAAATATAATAAATTCCACTATTTAATAGTATATTATGTACATATAATCGATATTTTTATTTATAGTGAATAAGTGTTAAAATAAATGAGAAATATAAATTTATTTATCGATTCGAAGCAAAAAATTAATATATTTAATAAAAATACATAAACTAAGAGCGAAAAATAATATAATCTCTTTGAGTTAGGACACTACTTAATGTATAATGTAATATGAAATTTTAGTTTATGTTTATATGAGGAGAATACATGATGAACATTATTATAGTTGGTGCAGGCAAAGTAGGCTATGCAATTGCAAAAAATCTTTCCAGTGGAAATGATAATGTAACTATTATTGATAGCAAGATGTCTGCGTTAGAACGAATTAATGATAATTTAGATGTAATGTGCGTGAAAGGAAACTGTACAAGTTTGAAAGTTTTGAATGAAGCAGGAATACAAGAAGCTGATCTTCTTATAACTGTTACAAACAGTGATGAATTAAATATGCTTTGTTCATTATCAGGTAAAAAACTTGGAGCAAAGCATACAGTAGCAAGAGTAAGAAATCCTGAATATGATGAGGATATTACATTACTTACAGAAGCTGTTGGAATAGACCTTGTTATCAATCCTGAAAAAGCAGCAGCAGGAGAAATATCAAAATTAATAAAATATCCTACTGTATGCAGTATTGATAATTTTGCTCACGGAAAAGTAAACATGGTTGGATTTGATATTTCAGAAGACGTTGGTCTTGCCAATAAAGAAATTTCTGAATTATCTTATTTAAGAGGAAATGTATTATTTTGTGGAATTGAAAGAGAAGGAGAAATGATAATTCCAAAAGGTGATTATGTCTTCAGAAATAATGATCGAGTATATGTAATTGGTGAACATAAGAACATTCAGGAAATATTTAAAAAGTTTGGAAAGTATAGAAAGAAAGTAAGAAACTCCATGATAATAGGAGGCGGAAGAATTGGTTACTATTTGGCTAAAATAATAAGTGAAGCAGGTTCACATTGCAAATTGATAGAGAGTGATATTAATAAATGTGATGAACTTACAGAACTTCTTCCGAAATCTATAATAATAAATGGAGATGGACTGGATCAGGATTTGTTATTATCGGAAAGCCTTGATGAAGTAGATAGTTTTATAACATTGACAGGAAGGGATGAAGACAATCTTATAGCTTCTCTTTTTGCAGCAAAAAATGGAGTTAAAAACATAATTACGAAGATTACTAGAGATAATTATAATGAAATAGCAAAGACTATTGGAATAAATTCAACAATAAATCCAAAGGTTGTTACAGCAAATAAGATTATAAAATATGTTAGAACTCTTAAAAATAGACAGCAATGTCCTATAGAAAATATCTATAAGATATGTAATGAAAAAGCTGAAGCAATAGAATTCATTGTAAATGACAGCACAAATTATACAAATATAAAACTTAAAGACCTTAATTTCAGACATGATAGTCTTATAGCAACAATTGTAAGGGACAATAAAACAATTATTCCTAGTGGAAATGATGTATTAAAGCCTGGAGACAGGGTAGTTGTTGTTACAAAGAATCCAAATCTTTTGAGCCTTAGCGGAATATTTACCGGAGGTGGTAAGAAGAATGAATTATAAAGCAATGTTAGTCATACTTGGCAATGTTGTAAGGTATATGACTTTTCTAATGATTATACCCTTATTGATTGCATTATATTATGGTGATGGAGATGCTTTATCATTCTTAATTACCATATTGATTTCAGCACCTATAGGTTTTTTCTTAAGTAGGATTAATCTGGGCAAAAAGGCCATATATGCAAAAGAGGGATTTCTTTCAGTGGGATTTGCATGGATATTGATTTCAGCAATAGGAGCAATTCCATTTGTATTAAGTGGAGCAATTCCTAATTATGTAGATGCTTTTTTTGAAACTGTATCAGGATTTACAACAACTGGTGCAACAATTTTGACAGAGATAGAAGGTCTGCCAAATGGAATATTATTTTGGAGAAGCTTTACTCACTGGATAGGAGGAATGGGATTTCTTATATTCATGCTTGCACTTATTCCTTCACTAGGAACTAACTCAATACATCTTTTAAAAGCTGAAAGCCCTGGACCATCTCCAGGAAAGATAGTTCCGAAAATTAAAGAAACAGCAAAGATATTATATTTGATTTATCTTGTACTTACTATAATAGAGACATTCTGTTTAATGTTTGCTGGAATGAACTTATATGATGCCGTAATACATGCAATGGGAACAGCAGGAACAGGTGGATTTTCAAACATGAATGCAAGTATTGCAGCATTCAATAGTCCACTTATCGAATGGATAATTACAATATTTATGCTTATTTTTGGTATAAATTTTGCGTTATTTTTCCAAATTATAAAAGGAAATTTTAAAGATTTTTTTAAGAATGAAGAATTAAGATATTATCTTCTTATTATTTTTGCAGCATTTATATTGATTACATTTAATATATTAGATCTAAATGGAGGAAATATAGGACTTTCAATAAGAGAGTCAGCATTCCAGGTATCATCCATAGTAACATCTACAGGATATGCAACAGTAGACTTTAACTTCTGGCCTACATTAAGTAAGGTTATCATAATAATGCTTATGTTTGTTGGAGCAATGGCAGGTTCTACAGGCGGTGGTGTAAAGACTGTAAGAGTTATGATAATGTTAAAGGCAATAAAGAGGGAAATTGATAAAATAATACATCCTAAGAGAATTAATAGTGTAAAGATAGATGGAAAAACTGTAGATGAAGATATAATCCATAAAGTATTTCTGTTTATTGGAGCATATATAATAATAAGTCTTATAGCCATATTTATTATTTCTTTTGATAATTTTGATATTGTAACAACAGTTACTTCTGTAATAACAACAATGAGCAATATAGGACCAGGTCTTGAAATGGTAGGTCCGGCAGGAAACTTTTCTGCTTTTTCACCACTAAGCAAAATAATACTTTCATTCTGTATGCTTGCAGGAAGACTTGAAATATATCCTATGCTTATAATGTTCAGTCCTTCAATATGGAGAAAAAATTATTAAATACATATGGATGAAACTAATATGTTCCTCTGATTTTTATTAATCAGAGGAATTTTTATAATTCAATTTTAATTGATTAAAATTTGTTGATAAAGATAAATATAATACTATAATATAATAAGGTAAAACAAATAAAAAATAGATGTTTTAAAGTTATGCTATTTAGAGTCGAAATATAAAGGAGATAACTTATGGAAGAAAGATTACAAAAATATATGGCATCATGTGGGATTGCGTCTAGAAGAAAGTGTGAAGAAATAATTTTATCAGGCAGTGTTAAGGTTAATGGAAAAACTGTCAGTGAATTAGGAATTAAAGTAGATCCTTCAAAGGATGTAGTTGAATATAATGGTACTATAATTAAAAAAGAAGAAAGAAAAGTATATATAATATTAAATAAACCTGAAGACGTAATAACATCGGTTAAAGACGAGAAGGGAAGAAAAACAGTAATAGATATAGTTGATATTCCAGAAAGAATATTTCCAATAGGAAGACTTGATTATGACAGCAGTGGGTTGATTATACTTACAAATGATGGGGATCTTTATAATAAAGTGATACATCCAAGAGTCGAGATAGACAAAAAGTATGTTGCAGTTGTAAAGGGAGAAGTTTCTTTAGATGACAAAGAAGTATTTGAAAATGGAATTGATATTGGAGGATACATAACTGCACCAGCAAAGCTAAAAATGCTTGATTATAATCATAGAAGAGATATGTCAACTATAGAAGTGTGCATACATGAAGGCAAAAACAGACAGATAAGAAAAATGTGTGCTGCATTAGATCATGAGGTTGTTTCATTAAAAAGAGTGTCAATTGGCAATATAAGATTAGGACAGTTGAAAAAAGGTGAGTATAGGGAACTAAATAAGGAAGAAATGAATTATTTGATGTCATTATAAATCATTTGATAATGAAAAAAGTCAATTTTAAAGTAATTGAAAGTAAAAAGATAAGAACTTGCATGTTATCCATATATGTGTGGAAAAAGCACATATTTTATTGAATATTTTAAGTTATAATGATAGAATTAATTTATAATAATTCAATCATTTGATTAGGAAGGCAGATTATGGAAGAGAATAGTAACGAAAATAGTAAAGATTTAATGAGATTAATTCAAAGTAAATTTATAAGGCTAAGTAAAGGTCAGAAACTGATTGCGGAATATATATTAAAAAATTATGATAAAGCAGCATTCATGACAGCTGCAAAGCTTGGAAATGCAGTTGGTGTTTCAGAGTCGACAGTTGTAAGATTTGCTATTGAAGTAGGGTTTTCAGGGTATCCAAAACTTCAAAAAGCACTTCAGGAGCTTATAAAAAATAAATTGACAACTGTACAGAGGCTTGAACTGAAAAATGATTATTTTTCAGATGAAGATGCACTTAAGGGTGTGTTAAAGGCTGATATGGAAAATATAAGAGCAACATTAGAAAAGATAAATCAAAATACATTCCAGGATGTTGTTCAATCTATATTTGAAGCTAAAAGAATATATATAATAGGACTTAGAAGTTCAACTGCGCTTGCAGAATTTTTAGGATTCTATTTAAATATAATTCTTCAAAATGTTAAAGTTGTAAGCTACGGAATTTCAGATGTTTTTGAGCAGATGATAAATGTTGGAGACGGAGACCTTGTAATAGGAATAGGATTTCCAAGATATGCAGCTAAGACAATAGATGCGTTGGAATTTTCACAAGATAGAGGAGCAAAAGTTGTTGCACTTACAGATAGTTTATTATCTCCACTTGCAGCAAAAGCTGATTATACATTAATAGCACAGAGTAATATGGCATCATTTGTTGATTCACTTGTTGCACCGCTATCTGTGATTAATGCATTAATTATAGCGGTTGGAATGAGAGAAAAGGAAAATATTTCAAGTATATTTTCAAACTTAGAACAGATATGGCAGAATTACAATGTATATACAATAAACAATAAAAATGTAGCAGATGATTAATGCAGCAATACTATAACAGGTTTTAAAGGGCTTTATATTTGTATAATAAGCTTGCTTTAAAACCTTTTTAGATAATAAAAAGAAAAGTGGTGATAAGGTGGATTATAATCTTAAAATGCCTTGTGATGTAAAATATATAATAGATGTCTTAAAAAACAATGGATATGAAGGATATATGGTAGGAGGATGTGTGAGGGATCTGCTTTTAAAAAGAGAACCCAATGACTATGATATTACAACTAATGCAAAACCAGAGATAGTTGCATCCTTATTTGATAAGGTTATATTAACAGGGCTTAAACATGGAACTGTTACAATAATCTTAAATAACAATCAATATGAAGTAACAACATATAGAATGGATGGAGATTATCAGGATAGCCGTCATCCAGAGAATGTTACATTTGTAAATGATATAAAAGAAGATTTGTCAAGAAGGGATTTCACTATAAATGCAATGGCATACAATGAAGAAAATGGGCTGGTTGATTATTTTAATGGTATAGAAGATTTAAATAACAAGATAGTCAGAACAGTTGGGGATCCTGTAAAACGATTTAATGAAGATTCCTTAAGAATGCTGAGGGCTGTTAGATTTTCTGTGCAGCTTGATTTTAGAATAGATAAATCAACAATGGAAGCAGTTAAAAAGCTGAGCCGAAAGATACAGAATATATCCAAAGAAAGGATAAGAGAAGAATTTAATAAGATTATAATTAAAGATCCATGGGGACTTAAAATACTTCATGAATGCAGACTACTTGGATATATTGTTGAGGAACTGGAGAAATCATATGGACTAGATCAGAATAATCCATATCATATATATGATTTATTTGAACATTCTATAAGATCTTCATGTTATATAAAAGATGATCTTACTTTAAGGCTTACTATGCTTCTGCATGATTTAGGAAAATTAAAAACCAGAACAATTGATGATAAAGGAATAAGCCATTATTATGGTCATGCAAAAGAATCAGAGCATATGGCTGAATGCATACTTAGAAATCTTAAATATGATAATAATACCATAAGTAAAGTCAAAAAACTTATATACTATCATGATTGTGAGTTTAAGAAGAAATTATCCGTAAAAAAAATAATGAATATTATAGGAGCTGAATTATTTAAAGATCTCATGATGGTTAAGCGTGCTGATATATCTGCACAAAATCCAATATATGAAAAAGAAAGAATATGCAGCCTTGATAATATTGAGAAGATTTATAATGAGATAATTAATGAAAAAGAATGTTTTCAATTAAAAGATTTGGATATAAGCGGAAATGATTTGATTGAACTTGGAGTAAATAAAGGAAGGGATATAGGTATAATGCTGAATTTTCTTCTTGAAAGCGTTATGAAAAATAATGAATACAATTCAAAAGAAAACTTAATAAAGCTGGTTAATGGAAAGCTTAAAAGTGAAAAACAATAGCTGTCATATATTAATGTGCATAAAAA
>JBJEJM010000288.1:0-8713 GCA_051878075.1 Clostridium sp.
CCTGTTGAACCATTGCTTCCTGACCCTCCTGTTGAGCCATTGCTTCCTGATCCTCCAGTTGAACCATTACTTCCTGACCCTCCTGTTGAGCCATTACTTCCTGATCCTCCACTTGAACCATTACTTCCTGATCCTCCACTTGAACCATTACTTCCTGATCCTCCACTTGAGCCATTGCTTCCTGATCCTCCAGTTGAGCCATTGCTTCCTGATCCTCCAGTTGAATCATTGCTTCCTGATCCTCCAGTTGAGCCATTGCTTCCTGACCCTCCAGTTGAACTATTGCTTCCTGATCCATTTGAATTAGATGAATCAACATGGCTCTTTAAGCTGTCCATAATATCAAATAGATCGCTTCTTGAATTATCAACTTTTATATGTAAATAAATTTCATCTGAATTTTTCACTGAATTAAATAAGTTAAATAAATTATATTTAGAGCTCTTTTTTGACATTGTTAATTTTAATGTTCTATAAGTACTATCATCTTCAATAACTGCTTCTTTAATTTTGAACTTATCAGATAATTGTCCTATAAATACTCCAAATCCAGCTCTGTCAATATCTTTGCTTGCAGTTACTACTAGTGGAGAATCAACTGAACCATCACCACTTTCTGGTATTATATTATTGTTTATTATGTCTACAAGTTCTCCTGGAATATCATATTTATTATCTGGTGTACTATCTGAACCACCGTTGCCTGGTGTAGTGCTTCCTGAGCCATTACCTGTATTATTATCTGGTGGAAGAACTGGTGCCGGATCACTTGGTTTTTCTTTAACTATTAATGTTCTTGTTGCAGTTACAGTATTATTAAATCTGTCTGTTGCAGAATATGTTAAAGTATAAGTTCCTGGATTTGAAACATCATAATCTCCACTTATCTTAACTTCTAATGTTCTTCCTCTATAATCTGTAGCAGTTATGCCTTTTTCAAGATCAAAGTTTTCCCCTACTATTATTTCTATAGGTACGTCTGTTCCAGATATAACTGGCATAGCAACATTTCCTGCAGTTTCCTCTTCAACAATTACAGTTGCCTTTAATATAGAGCTGTCACCATATGAATCTGTTGCTTTACATTCAATGTTATATGAACCTGGCTTTTTGTTATCTATATTTCCACTATATGTTACATTGTTCTCAGGAATTTCATTTCCATCAGCATCATAAGCTACAACATAATCATTAACATTAAATACTGTTCCCTTTGAAATTATTATTTTATCATTTATTACTGATGATACATCTCTGAATTTTATAACAGGATCAGTATTTATAGTAAGTTTATCTTCGCTTGCATTAATTATGTTGTTTCCGCCCACTCTTTTGTTTGTTGCATAAGTAACATAACTATATGCATCTTTATCATCATAATTTGGAACTACTCTATAGCTTCCATTGTTAGAGTTAATCAGATTATTTAAAATAGATTCATTTTTAGAAACATCTATTTCACATATTTCTACTATTCCATCTTCTGAATTTATTACTTCATCTGAAACTATGAAAAATTCTATTTCATTTTTCTTATCGTTAATTTTATACTGCTTTTGTGTATTTTTTGAATCTGCATTAACAAGCCATTTTATTTCACTATCATTGAAAGTAACATTTCCATCATCAATTTTAACGCTCAGCTGAATTGATTTTGCTAAATCATAAACATTACTTAAATAAATTTTAACAGTATCTCTATCCTGTTTTTCAACATTTAATACAATATTATTTTCACTTGCATTTAAATACTGTCCAGCATTAGTCATATATTTGTTTCCAAAGCCTGCTACAGCTACTGAAATTACCCCTGTTAAAACTAGCACCTTTACATTAGATCTAACCTTTTTCATATGCCACTCCTTCTTTTTTTATACAGAAGTGCAATAAATTATTGCACTTCTAAGGTTATTATGTATTATCTGTTTTCACTTATGTTTTCTATTAAATCTGTATTTATTTCTATAGTCTTTAAGTTATTAGCCGCTCTGTATCCTGAAGCTTTTCTTAAGCTTATTTCTGGAAGAGTCTCAGGCACATCAATTCTAAATGTATCACTTACAAGTCTCTGACCGCCTTCTGATGCATCTGCTGTGTCTGTTCTATATAACTCTGCGAATATTTTCTTATTTTCCTTCTTAAACTGATCAACGTATTGTGGTTCTACCCAGTAAATCCAGTTACCCTTTGATATTTCTTCAAGATCTCCATTATCAGGTATTTCAGCTAATAATAAACCATTATACTGATCTGCTATATGTTCTTCATCCTGATTTAATACTAACGGAACATTGAATGCTGGATTTCCACGATATTCTCCAGTTATTATTACTGAACCTGCTGGAATCTTTCTGAATTCATTCACATCAGGAGTTTCAGGGTTATCATTTTGATAAACATAATCTTCTTTTAATAATCCTATTCCATTTACATAATTAATGTCATCAGTTGAAACACCTATTTCAATATTATCTCCTGGAGGTGTTATTAGTTCTAATTCAGCTGCTGAAATATTCTTAGTTCCTAAAGCAGTGATCTTAACATATCTTGCATTATAAGAATTAAGCTGCTTTCCACCTTCTACTCCTTCAGCATCAAAGTATATAGTTTCCTGTGGATTATCTGGATCTATATTAAGTGTTCCTTCTTTAGCTTTAGTCCAGTTAACTCCATCTTTGCTCACTTCAATCTTAAACTTGTTAAGTGCGCCTTCTGCTAGAGCTGATTTCTTGAATATAAATCCTTTTTGTTCAACTGGTGCAGTATATTTTAAACCTACAAGAGTCTTCATTTCTGTAGTATCAAGGATTATATATGGATCATTTCCTGGTGCCATTTGAGATCCATGAATAGATGAATTATATTCACTCTTTTCAAGCATTCTTCCTTCATAATATGTGCTGTCATCATCATCTAAAGCATGTTTTAAATCTTCATTTGCACAGCCTGCATGTATATCATTATGTTCTTCATCTAAGCTTATAGTATTAGAAGTTATCTCTATGCTGTTCTTAGCAATTCCTCCATCATGACGTACTTTTACTGTTCCAAGCTCAACTTCATTTGTTGCATTTAAGTTATAGTCATATGCAACAGCCTTATATTCTACAACCCTGTTGTTAATATTGTCTACAACATCTGTATATACAGTTACTGAATCATTCTTATCTTTTTCAATAAATCCACATGGAACTCCATTTCTGTATATTTCATATCCAAGTATATTTTTTTCGCTCTTATCTACTGATAATTCAATTTTAATTTCCTTTGAATTTACATATGATCCATCTTTGATTTTAATTCCTTTTGAATCTGTTCCAAATTCTGCAATAAGTTTAGTTCCTGCTTCCATATCAGCAGTTCCTGCCATTCTCTGTCTTCTTGCTTCATCATTTATATACTGTATAGGTCTTGTTTCCTCTGGGAATTTTGAAACATATGCCAGAGTAGTTGCATTAGGAACTATACCATGTGCAAGATAGAAATTAGTTAAATTCTTTCCTGCAACCTTAGATGTTAATCTTATTAAATATTGGTCTCTGTCACCATTTGCTTTTTCTTCTGGAGTCATTTCTCTATATGCTCTGTTTAACTTAGCGAAATATGAATCATCTGATATGTCTCCATCAAAGTTCTTAAGAAGCATTTTATATGTGCTGTCATCTTCATAAGCTAAGTATGGCTGCCATAACATTCCAAGTACTACATTTCTATTTGTAGAAAGTCCTATTGTATTAGATGTAACTTTTTCATATAATGCTTTCATTTCACTAGTAGTTTTAGGATTATCTTCATCAAGCATTGTAGAAGTTATTGATGCCATCAAGTTATTACTTGTTTCTTCATATGTTCTTTCTCCAATATCCATTGCATGCCCAATTTCGTGTCCCATTAATGGTCCATATAATTTAGCTTCATCAGGATTTGTCACATTACCATCTTCATCAAATTTATATGGTACACCTTGAATATATGAAGATGAAGAGAATCCTACCCCTATATGATGTGAAGATGCATATGCTGCTGCTCCCATCATCATTCTTTGATATTTTACATTTAATCTTGTCAATGGTGCTTTATTAGCATTGAAATATTCATTATCTGAATTATCTATTACTCCATCTCCATTGAAGTCCTGTACTTCTTCAAATACACCTTTTTTAGCATATGCAACTTGTATTTGTTGTTCCCATGCTAAAAGTGCTTCATATACTCTTTCAACTTCTTTATCTTCATCACCATTTAAACCTGAAGTAATACCTTTAAGTATTTCTGTTGCTGGAAGTGTAAGTGTAAATCTGTCTCCTTCAATATCAGTTGTATTTAATACTGATGTATACTCATCATACATATAGATATTATCAATTTTATCTGTACTGCTTACTGATGAAGGATATTTTCCTGGAAGTTCACTTACATATTTCTTTAATTCCTGTATATATGTTCTTATTACTTGTTTAGTTTCATCTACTTTTGATTCATCATTTATCATGTTGTTTACGTTAAGTCTAGTTATTTCTTCAACTCCGCTTAAACGTATTTTTATATCAGCAGTAGTGCTTCCTTGAGTAACTCTAGCCATTACCTGACCACCTTTTTCAACATCTGTTGAAATGATAGTAGGAATTTCTATATCTGTTACACCTGGTGATATTGTATAGACTTTTGATATATACTCTCCTGGAAGTCCATAATTTTGTAAAAATACTATATCTACTCTTGTATTTGGATCAGATGATCCCATATAAACAGTTATCCTGTCTTTTTCTTGTGCTTTTTCTCCATTAGGTCTTGCAACTGAACCAAGAGATTGATAAGAATTTTCCATTCCTAATTTTGGTCCTATATTATCAGTTCTTATTGCTGCATCAAGAGTAGTTATCTTTGCTGATACGTCCTTATCATTAAGTAATTTCTGAGCATTATCTAATTCCTTAAGAATTGAAGTTCTGTTAGGATGGTATTCACCACTTTCAATGTCTTTTGTATTTGCTCTTTCATATAATTTATCTATATCTTCCTGAACAACATCATCTCTTAATTGAACTCTTAAACTGTCAGTATATAATGCTTTAATATCATCTTCTATACTGTCATATTCATAGAACATAAGCTCAGATATTGTCTGCCAGCCGCCTCCGCCGATATCAACTTTAATCTTTTTGGCTTTAATAGGGTGATCAAATTTTGCAATGTGATACTGCTGGCCATTAGAAGTTCTTGTTTCTATTGACTCTGTAAATGTCTCATTTTTATTTCCGTTTTCATCCCAGTAAGTCAGCTTTACTCTTGCAAAGTAACCATCATATCCACCTTGAAAAGCTTTAGTTAGTATTACTTGCCCTATTTCATATTCATCATCAAATGTTATTTCAGATCCTCTGTTAGCTCCATAATAAGCTCCCATATCCCAGTCATCACATTTTAACGCAGTTGAGAAATCACCATCTACTACTGCATATTTAGTATCCACAGTTAAGGCTTTATCACTTGGATCCCATCCATCTGCATCAATCTTATTTTTTACATCAATAATATGTGATGTACCAATTTCATTATCAGATGTTTTCTTGTTGATTAACTTATATTGAGGTACTGTAGGCTCTTTTAATGAAGTTGTACTTGCAATGTATATTTCAGACATTCCACTTGTACCGAAATGGTTAGTTGCAGTAACACCTACTTCATAAGTTGTTTCATCTTCTAAATCACTTACTGTATAGCTATGTGCTCTTACTAATTCTTTATTTGCCTTGATCCATTGAGAATCTCCAACTTTTCTGTAGTAAACATCAAAATCTCTCGCCTGTCTATGGTCTTCCCATGATACGCTGAATGATTTATATCCTGGAGTCGTAGTAAGATTTCTTGGGACTTCTGGAAGTCTTAAAGGAATTACCTGTATTTCAGTTACACTTCCTTTGTCACCATTATAATAAGCTTCATTTGGAACAAAATTTTCATCAACATTATCCGGCTTACCATCATATCCAGTGTGGCCATCTGTCTTTTCTTCATATCCACTTGACCACTCACCATTTAATGATTGAACACTTACTCTGTAAATATCATAAGGTTTTATATCCTTATCTAATATATTTAATTCTGTTTTGTTAGTTTGAAGTGTTTTAGTTTTTACAGACTGGCCATTTTCATTTAATTTTTCATATTTTACTTCATAGCTCGTAACATTTGCTTCAGGTTCCCATGATATTGTTATTCTTTCATCATGCATTTCAGTTGATGTTTCAACTGTTTTTATGACTGGTATATTCATATCAGGCTGTGGAAGTTCTTTATATACATTGTTTAAGAACTCAATTTTTGCTATTTGAGATATATTCTTATTTCCTCTGTTAGCTGTAACATTGATTGATATCTGTTTTACAGCTACCTGTGATCCTAAATTTATAACTAAATCATCACCTTCAGAAGAGTGACTGTCAATGCCTTCATTACCGAATTCAACATTATGTATATTTCCATCTTCATCTTCATATGTAACATATCCTGCAGATGGTGCACCAGCATTGTCTGTGTCTTCAGGAGATTTTATTACAATATGTTCCATTTCTATTCCTGAACTGCTGTTTCTCTTTATAGATCCTGATAAATCGAAAGATAAACTTATTGGATTGTCAACACTTGGACCTTTTCCATCTTCTAAAGATAACTGTACAGATGAATTATCATTTACTAATATGTCGCTTATTGTACCACCGCTAAGATCAGCATTACTGTCCATATTTATATCATTAACATCTATGATTTTATCTGTATTTTCAATTATTACATTATCCTGAGATTTTCCAATATTCTCATTTACAATTGATAAATCTGCAATATCGATTTTTCCATCTCTGTTTAAATCGTATTTTTTTAAATCAGTTTTGCTGCTCTTTTTTCCGATCTTTTCGAATACAAGCTGATAATCATTCATATCAATTGTTTTATCTTCGTTAACATCTCCTGCAAGGAATACAGTATTATATCCTGTTTTAGATTCTGAACTTGCAAGTTTTACTCTCTTTGAGTAATCCATTATGTCAATATCATTTATCTCTGTTTCTACATATCCTGATCCTGAAACATTTAATGAATAAATTCCTTTTTCTAAACCTTCGAAAGTAACCTTAATATAATAAATACTTTCATTATCGCTGTCTTCACTTATAAGCTGTCTTTTGTAATTATATTTTTCTAATTTATAAGTTATTTCTGAATCTTTATCTTTTGTTACAGTTGTTTTTGATAAGTCAACAGACTTTACAATATTATTTTCATCTGATAGCTCTATCTTAATGTCTAAATCATCACAATCAACTAAAGGCGTAACAAAATTCATATCTAATTCCAATTTTCCTTTAGCTGCCGGATTACTTGTATTATTGTTTTTTTCAATTGATATATCTGAATTTTGTTCATTTATATCGTTTTTATCAGTATCTTCTTTTAAACTATCATCAGCTGATGGTTCTTCATGTGCATTGCTTTGAGAAGTTTCCTCTTTTGATGATCCTTCTGATGAATTATCTTCTAAATTATCACTTTTGTTTGTTTCTTCACCAGCTGATTCATCATCAATTTTTTCTATACTTTCTATTTCTACATTAACTGATTCCTGAACATCTGATTCTAATGTGTTTAAATCTTTATCTGTAGCTTTAACACTTACAGGTTTAACTGTAGATACAGATGTTCCTGCTATTGAAGCAGCTAGTGTACATGATATTATTTTTTTCACACCACATTCCCCTTTGTTAAATTGTATATATAATAGCATTTTATATTGTACTAATTTTTTTCGACATATTCAACAATAATTCGAAGTATTATTTAGTAATTTTTTTAATAAAATTTTAAAATAATTAAAATTATCAAATATAACAAAGATAATAGTGGGCTTAACCGTCCATTTTATGTAATTCTTTATTTATTGCCACAATACCATTTTTATGCTAAAAAGGGATTTCAAACTAATTTTTAGTTCGAAACCCCTTAGAATCAATCCTATTTATATTCCTGCATCCATCTTTCCCTAGTTAAGCAGTTAACATGCTCAGTTCTAATATCATCCATCTGCTCCCAATAAATGTTTTTATTTGTGTGATGATATAAAAATCCACACTTTTCCTGTACTCTTTTAGATTTTATATTTCCATCAAAATAAGCACACCAGATCTTCTTCAATCCTAAATTTTCAAAACCATAATGTAACAATTCTCTTACGGCTTCTGGAATCAATCCCTGTCCCCAAAAAGGAACTCCTAACCAGAATCCAATTTCACTCTCATCATCTGGTATATTAAGATTGCTGTCTTTACCAATCATTAATCCGATGCTTCCAACAACTTTCTTTTCTGATTTTAAAACAACTGCATATGTTTCTTTTTTCGATAACACAGTTCGTATAATTTCACAGCTCTCTTCCACACTGGTATGTGCAGGCCAGCCTGCAGCAGGTCCTACTTGTGGATCTTTTGCACATTCATATAAATCAAATGCATCTGTTTCCTTCCATGGTCTTAATATCAATCGATTAGTTTCTAATACTGTCTGCTTAATAGACATGGTATCCTGACTTTTTTTTGAATCATAATCAATAGATTTACTTGACTCTAAAATCCTATCTTTCATAATTTCCTCCTTAAATTTATAATCGATCTGTTAAGTTATATGAACATTGCCCTTCTCACCCTTAGGAAATACAATA